>DASRJN010000119.1:0-18976 GCA_035649455.1 Acidimicrobiales bacterium | reverse complement strand
GAAGTCGTAGCGCTCGTTGTAGTAGAGGGGCTGCTCTTCGCGCATCCGGCGCCAGATCGGGTACGGGTCCGCGTCGATGTCGAAGTCGTACGGGTCGTAGTAGAGGCCGGGCTCGGTCGCAGTCATCGGTCTCTCCCCTCTCCCTGCCGGTCGACCCCGAAGGTAACCGTCCGCGCGGACCACGCCCGTCCGACGTAGAGGCTTCCTGCAGTCATGGAGAGCGATGTTACACTCTGACAAGAAGGCTGTTCTCGCACACGGGGGAAGGGGTGCGCCCATGCGCATCGGGCTGATGATCGGACCGGAGCGGGGCCGCTACGCCGGCAAGGTCGAGCGGCTGCGGGCCGACGCCCGCTGGGCCGACGAGGCCGGCCTGGCCACGGTCTGGATCCCGCAGATCCCCGACGAGTTCGACGCCCTGACCGCCGCCACCCTGGTGGGCGCGGAGACGAGCCGCATCGAGGTCGGCACCGCGGTGCTGCCGGTGCAACCCCGCCATCCCATCGCCCTGGCCCAGCAGGCCCTGTCGGTGCAGGCCGTCTGCGGCGGGCGGCTCACGCTCGGCCTCGGGGTGTCCCACCACTGGATCATCGGCGAGATGCTCGGGCTCCCCTACGACCGGCCCGCCACCACCCTGCGCGCCCACCTCGACGTGCTCGACCAAGCCCTCGCCGGGCCGGGGACGGTCGAGGTCGACAACGAGCTGTTCCAGGTGCACAACCCGCTCGACATCACCGACATCACGCCCACGCCCGTGCTGCTGGCCGCGCTGGGGCCGGTGATGCTGCGCCTGGCCGGCGAGCGCAGCGACGGCACCATCCTGTGGCTGGCCGACGAGCGGGCCATCTCGAGCCACATCGCCCCCCGCATCAGGCGCGCCGCCGCAGCGGCCGGCCGGCCCGCACCCCGTGTCGTCGCCGGCGTGCCGGTGTGCCTCTGCCGGGACAGCGACGTCGACGCGGCCGTCGCCCGCGCCAACCGCCTGCTGTCCGAGGCCGAGGTCTCGCCCAACTACCAGCGCATGATGGAACACGGCGACGCCCGCGACGTCGGCGACATCCTCGCCGCGGGCAGCGAGGCCGCCATCGAGAAGCGCCTGCGGGCCTTCGCCGACGCCGGCGCCACCGACGTGTCGGTCCGCGTGGTCCCCCTCGGCGCCGACCGCGACGAGCGGCTCGCCTCGCTGCGGCGCACCCGCGACTTGATCGCCTCGCTGGCTGCCACGATCTGACCCAGGAGACCCCCCATGCCCCACGCCGCCCTCGACATCCCGGTGTTCGACGCCGACAACCACTTCTACGAGACCAAGGAGGCGCTGACGAAGTTCCTCCCCGACCGCTACAAGGGCGCCATCGACTATGTCGACGTGCGGGGCCGCACCAAGATCGTCGTCCGGGGGCGGATCAGCGAGTACATCCCCAACCCCACCTTCGACGTGGTGGCCCGGCCCGGGGCCCAGGAGGACTACTTCCGCCACGGCAACCCGGAGGGCAAGAGCCGGCGGGAGATCTTCGGCACGCCCATGCGTGCCATCCCGGCCTTCCGCGAGCCCGCGCCGCGGGTCGAGCTGATGGACGAACAGGGCATCGACCGCTCGCTCATGTTCCCCACCCTGGCCAGCCTGGTCGAGGAGCGGATGCGGGACGATCCGCAGTTGACCCATGCGGCCATCCACGCCCTCAACCAGTGGATGCACGAGACCTGGACCTTCGACTACGAGGGCCGCATCTTCGCCACCCCCGTGATCACCCTGCCCATCGTCGACCGTGCCCTCGAGGAGCTGGACTGGGTGCTGGAGCGGGGGGCGCGCGTCGTGCTGATCCGGCCCGCGCCGGTACCCGGCTACCGGGGGCCGCGCTCGTTCGGCCTGCCCGAGTTCGACCCCTTCTGGGAGCGGGTGGTCGAGGCGGACATCCTCGTGGCCATGCACTCGTCCGACAGCGGCTACGAGCGCTACACCAACGACTGGATGGGCAGCGACAGCGAGATGCTGCCATTCCAGCCCCAGGCCTTCCGCATGCTGTCGCAGTGGCGCCCGGTCGAGGACGCGGTGGCGGCGCTCATCTGCCACGGCGCCCTGTCCCGGCACCCCGACCTCAAGGTGGCGGTCATCGAGAACGGGTCGAGCTGGGTCGAGCCGCTGCTGCGCAACCTGGCCGACGTCTACAAGAAGATGCCCCAGGACTTCCTCGAGGACCCGGTGACGGTGTTCAAGCGCCAGATCCACGTGAGCCCGTTCTGGGAGGAGGACCTGGGAGCGCTGGCCGAGCTGATCGGCGAGGACCGGGTCCTGTTCGGGTCGGACTACCCGCACCCCGAGGGCCTGGCCGAACCCGCCAGCTACGTCGACGAGCTGGCCGGCGTCCCCGAGCCGACCGTCCGCAAGATCATGGGCGGCAACCTGGCGCGGCTGATGAACGTCGAGGACAAGGTGGTCAGATGAAGCCGAACGGGACAACGATCCCGGGGCTGCTGGCGACGACCGTGGCCCGGCACGGCGACCGCCCGGCGGTGGTCGACGGCGACCGGCGGCTCAGCTACGCCGAGCTGGCCGCCCGGGCGCGGGACTTCGCGGGAGCCCTGGTGGCCTCGGGCGTCGAGGCCGGCGACCAGGTGGCCCTGTGGGCACCCAACAGCCCCGAGTGGATCGTGGCGGTGCTCGGCCTGTTCCAGGCGGGTGCGGTGCTGGTCCCGGTCAACACCCGGTTCAAGGGCGTCGAAGCCGCCGACATCCTGGCCCGCAGCCGGGCGCGGGCCCTGGTGACGGTGACCGACTTCCTGGGGACCGACTACCTGGCGCTGCTGGAGGCGGCCGAGGCCAAGCTGCCCGAGCTCGCCACCGTGGTGGTGGCGCAGGGCCCCGCGCCGGAGGACACCGAGCCGTGGGACGGCTTCCTGGCCCGGGCCACCGACGCGGGCCGGGCCGAGGCCGAGCGGCGGGGCGGCGACGTGACCGCCCACTATCCCTCCGACATCCTGTTCACCTCGGGCACCACCGGCACTCCCAAAGGAGTCGTCATGACCCACGGCCGCACGCTCGGCGTGGCCACCGATTGGGTGGCGATGACCGGCCTGGGGCCCGACGACCGCTACCTCATGGTCAACCCGTACTTCCACATGTTCGGCCTCAAGGCCGGCATCCTCGCCAGCGTGGCCGCGGGGGCGACCATGTACCCCGAGCCGGTCTTCGACGCCGACCGCGCCCTGGCCCGGGTGGCGGCCGAGAGGATCACGGTGCTGCCGGGCGCCCCCACGCTGTACCAGTCGCTCCTCGACCATCCCGACCGCGACCGCCACGACCTGTCCAGCCTGCGGGTGGCGGTGACCGGCGCGGCCGACATCCCCGTCGAGCTGATCCGCCGGGTCGGCGCCGAGCTGCCGTTCTCGCTCATCGTCACCGGCTACGGCCTCACCGAGGCGGGCACGGCCAGCGCCACCTCGCCCGACGACGACCCCGAGACCATCGCCACCACGGTGGGCCGGGCCCGCCCGGGGTTCGAGATCCGCATCGTGGAGGGGGAGCGGGACCTGTCCCCGGGAGAGACAGGGGAGATCCTGCTGCGCGGCCCCAGCGTCATGGCCGGCTACCTGGACGACCCGGCCGCCACCGCGGCCACGCTGTCGCCCGACGGCTGGCTGCGCACCGGGGACCTGGGCGTGGTGGACGAGCGCGGCCGCCTGCGCATCGTCGGCCGGTCCAAGGACATGTTCATCGTCGGCGGCTTCAACGCCTACCCCGCCGAGATCGAGAACCACCTGCTGCGCCACCCCGACGTGGCCCAGGCCGCGGTCATCGGCATCCCCGACGACCGGCTGGGCGAAGTGGGCATGGCCTTCGTGGTGACGCGGTCGGGCGCCACCGATGGCGGCGACGAGATCATGGCGTGGTGCCGGGACCAGATGGCCAACTACAAGGTGCCGCGCGCCATCGAGATCCTGTCCGAGCTGCCGGTGAACGCCACCGGCAAGGTGGTCAAGGACGAGCTGCGCGCCCGCGCGGCACACTGATGCGATGACCCCGCCGCGCCCGGTGATGGGCCGCTGGTTCGAGGACCTGACCCCGGGCACCGTCATCGACCACGCCGTCACCCGCACGATCACCGAGGCCGACAACACGCTGTTCTCGGTGCTCACCATGAACGCCCAGCCCCTGCACCTGGACGAGTCGTTCGCCGAGACCACCGAGTTCGGCACCCGGGTGGTCAACAGCCTGTTCACGCTGTCGCTGCTGATCGGCCTGTCGGTGTTCGAGACGACGCTGGGCACCACCGTCGCCAACCTGGGGTTCGAGGAGATCGCCTTCCCCGCGCCGGTGATCCCGGGCGACTCGATCCACGCCCAGACCGAGGTGGTGTCGGCCCGGCCGTCGTCGTCCCGCCCGGGCCAGGGTGTCGTCGTGTTCGAGCACCGCGCCTACAACCAGCGCGACGAGCTGGTGGCCCGCTGCCGCCGCTCGGCGCTGATGCTCGGCCGCCCGGGATGACCACCCGCTGGCGCAGCCTGCTGTTCGTGCCGGGCAACCGGCCGGAGCTGGCGGCCAAGGCGCCCCGCAGCCGGCCCGACGCGGTGGTGCTCGACCTGGAGGACGCGGTGCCGCCGGCCGCGAAGCCGGACGCCCGCGGCCAGGTGCGGGAGGCCGCGGCCGGCCTCGCCGGCGTGCTGCCCGTGTGCGTGCGGGTGAACCCCCCGGGCACGCCGTGGTTCGCGGACGACGTCGCGGCCCTGCCGGCCGGGCTGGCCGCCGTGGTGGTCCCCAAGCTGGAGTCGGCGGCCCAGGTGGCCGACGTCGCGGGCGCGCTGGGCGACCGCCCGGTGGTGGCCGGGCTGGAGACCGTGCGAGGCGTGGCCGACGCCCGCGAGGTGCTGCGCTCCCCCGTCGTCGCCTGCTACTTCGGCGCCGAGGACTACATCGCCGACCTCGGCGGCGTGCGCACAGCCAGGAACGCCGAGGTGGCGTGGGCCCGGGCCTACGTGGCCGTGGCCGCCCGCCTCGCCGCCGTCCCCGCGCTCGACATGGTGACCATCGACTTCGGCGACGCCGATCGCTTCGGGGCCGAGGCCCGCGAGGCCCGCACCCTCGGCTACGCAGGCAAGCTGTGCATCCACCCGGCCCAGGTCCCGCTGGCGGCCGACGCCTTTCGACCGAGCGAGGACGAGGTGGACGCGGCGCGGCGCCTGCTGGCCGCGTTCGAGGCGGCCGGAGGCGACACCATCGCCTTCGAGGGCCAGATGGTGGACGAGGTCGTCGCCGCCCGCGCCCGTGCCGTGCTGGCGTCCCTCGACACCTGACTATTGTGGATACCTGATATCCACGATACGGTCGAACCTCGATGCTCGAGGACAAGATCCGCCGAGCCGAGGCGAGCCTGTTCGAGGCCGCCCGGCTCGACGTCGACACCACGATGGTGGACCTGCGCCGGACCGGCCTTCGCGTGCGGGTGCTCGGCTTCGGGAACGGCCGGCCCGTGCTGGTGCTCCACGGGGTCACGCAGAGCGCCGCGGTGTGGACTCCGCTGGTCAGCGAGCTGGCCGGCTACCGGCTGCTCGCCGTCGACCTGCCCGGGCATGGCCTGTCGGACCCCACGGCCTACCGCCGCGGCGAGGTGCGCAGCCACACCGTGGAGCTGATCGACGACCTGTTCGAGGCTCTCGGCCTGGAGACAGCCCCGGTGGTGGCCCACTCCCTCGGGGGCATGTTCGCGCTGTGGCACGCCGCCGCCCGCCCGGGGCCGACCGCCTCGCTGGTGGTCCTGGGCGACCCGGCAGTGGCCTTCCCCGGCGTCCGGGTGCGCATGCCGCTGTCGCCCATGACGGTGCCGGTGCTGGGGTCGCTGATGCTGCGGAGCCCGAACCCGCGCTCGATGTACCGGCGCCTGCTCGCCCAGGGCCTCGGCGGCCACGGGGTCGAGGCGGTGCCCGTCGAGCTGCTCGACGCGTTGCGCCTCGCGGCCCGGCGTCCGGGGAACGCCCGGACGGTCGCCGCCCTGATGCACGCCATCAACGGCTTCCGCCGCCCCCGGCCGGAGAGCACGATGAGCCCCGACGAGCTGGGCCGGGTCGCCACTCCGACGCTGTTCGTGTGGGGCACGGACGACCCGTACCTGTCCCCCGAGGGGGGCCGCCCGTCGATCGACCGGATGCCGTCGGCCGGCCTGCTCGAGGTGGCGGGCGGCCACGCACCCTGGCTGGAGGACGCGGCGCGCACCGCCAAGGCGGTGGCGCGGCACCTCGGCGACACCGGCTTCCCGCCGGGCTGACTCAGGTCGCCGCGGGCACGCTCGCCAGCCACCCCTGCACCCGGGTCGCCGAGCCCGCGCCGGCCTGCTCCACCAGCTGAGCCACCGTGGTGGCCGCCAGGCGGGCCCGCCAGGCCGCCTCGGCGTCGTACATCACCGCGGCGATGCTGCAGACGCGCCGGCACTGGGCCGGGGTGGCCGGCGCGGGCCCGCGCTGGCGGATCTCCATGCACCGGAACGCGAACGCCTTGCCCTCCACCGCCTCGACGATGTCGAGCACGGTGATGTCACCCGGCGGGCGCGCCAGGCGGAAGCCTCCGCGGGGACCGGTGATGGCGCTGAGGATGCCGGCGCGGACCAGCGACTTCAGCAGCTTGGACAGGTAGGCCGGCGGCAGGTCGTAGAACTCGGCGAGACGCCGCGAGGGCAGGGCCTCACCCGGCGGGGTCAGGGCGAGGAGCCAGGTGCAATGGACCGACCACTCGACCCCTTCGGACAGCTCCATACGTGGACATTACGTGTCCATGATGACGGGATCAAAGGGTGGCGAACAGGGCACGTGGCCTGTGTTGACGTCGATCTCATTTTCGGAGAACAATGTTTCCGTGTCCAACCTGATGCACGGCGGGCTGGAGCGGGCCGCGGACAACTTCGGTGACCGCGACGCCGTGCGGGCCGGGGACGAGGCCTGGTCCTTCCGCGACCTCGACGGCATGGCCAACGGCTACGCCCGCCACCTGACCGCGCAGGGCGTGCGGGCCGGCGACCGGGTGGCGGTGATGACTTCGAACCGGGTCGAGTTCGTGGCCGTGGTCCACGCCGTGAGCAAGCTGGGCGCGGCTGCTGTGCTGCTGAGCCCGGCCTGGAAGGCGGTCGAGGTCGACCACGCCCTCGGGCTGACCGAGCCCGCGCACGCAGTGGCCGACGGACCGGCCGCGGCCCTGCTGGCCGAGCGGCTCGGCGCCGCTGCGGTCACCGACCTGGACCACCCCCTCACCGGCTCGAGGCTGTCCCGCTACAGCCGGTCCCGGCCTGTTCCCGTCGGTGGGCCCGACGGCGACGACGTGATCCTGGTGTTCAGCTCGGGCACCACCGGGATGCCCAAGGCGGTGCGCCACACCCATCGCTCCCTCGGGCGCGCCACTGCGCACTGGTGTGCGGCGCTGGGCCTGGGCCCGGACGACCGCTTCCAGGTGGCGACCCCGCCGTCGCACATCCTCGGCCTGCTCAACCTGCTGGCGGCGGCCGAGGCCGGCGCCACCGTCCGCCTGCACCGCCGCTTCGACCTGGACGAGATGCTGGACCGCATCGCCCGGGAGCGCATGACCCTGGAGATGGCCGTCGCCCCCATCGCGTTGGCCATGGCCAACCACCCGAGCATCGAAGACCACGACCTCTCCTCCCTCCGCTACGTCATGTGGGGCGCCACGCCGGTCACCGAGAGCGTGGCCCGCACGGTCAGCGAGCGCACCGGGGTGCGGTGGCTGGCGGCCTATGGCGCCAGCGAGCTGCCGGTGCTCGCCGCCAACCCGGTGGACGACCCGACCGCGTGGCGCCTCGACTCCGCCGGCCTGCCGCCCGCGGGGGTCGAGCTGCGAGTCGCCGACCTCGACACCGGCGACGCACTGGCTCCCGGCGGGGTGGGCGAGATCCAGGCCCGCAGCCCGTCGGTCATGGCCGGCTACCTGCCCCCCGAGGCCAACGTCGACGCGTTCGTGGACGGCTGGTACCGCACCGGCGACGTCGGCTGGCTCGAGCCCGAGGGCTGGGTCCACCTCACCGACCGCTCCAAGGAGATGATCAAGGTGAACGGGTTCCAGGTGGCGCCGGCTGAGGTCGAGGCGGTGCTGCACGGGCATCCGGCGGTGGTCGACTGCGCCGTGTTCGGCGTGCCCGACGAGCGGGCGGGCGAGGTGCCGGTGGCCGCGGTCCAGCTCGACCCGCACCGCCCTGTGGCCGACGGCGAGCTGGAAGCCCTGGTGGCCGGCTCACTGGCCACCTACAAGCAGCTGCACCAGGTGGTGACCGTGGACACGATCCCCCGGCTCCCCTCGGGCAAGGTGCTGCGCCGCACGCTGCGCGACCAGTGGGGCGCGGGCTGATGGACGTCCGCCTCTCGCCCGAACAGGTCGCCCTGCGCGACTCGGCGGCCCAGGCCGTCGACCGGCTGGGGGCGCACGCCGTCGGTGAGCTGGGCGACCCCGAGCGGGCCGCGAAGCTCGACGCCGCCGTCGCCGCCTCCGGCTGGCGCGAGCTGCGCACCCCCGCCGACGGCGGCGCCCCCTGGGCCTCGGGCGTCGAGGTCGCGCTGGTGGCCGAAGAGCTGGGCCGCGGCCTGGCCGATACCCCGTTCCTCGGCCCCACCCTCGCCGCCGAGCTGCGGCGGCTGGCGGGCGCGCCGCCGGCCGGGGACCCCGAGACCGTGGCCTTGGCACCCGACCTGACCGAGGTCGCCACGGGTACGGCCGAGGGCGCCGTGGCCGTGGACACGCAAGGCGCGACCGCGGCGCTCCTGCTCGTGGCCACGCCGGCCGGCGGTCATGCGGTGGCCCGGGTGCTGCTACCGCCGGGCGCGGCCCGCGTCGATCTGACCCGGCCGGCCGCCGCCCTCAGCCCGGCGACGGCGCTCAACCCCCTGCCGGACGCGGCCCGCTCCCTGAGCGAGGACGACCTGGCCCGCTGGACCGCCCTGGGGTTGGCGACGACGGCCGCCGACTTGGTCGGGACCATGCGGGGCGCGGTCACGCTCGCTTGCGACTACGCCATGCAACGCCGGCAGTACGGGCAGGCGATCGGCTCCTTCCAGGCGGTGCAGCACCTGCTGGCCGACGCGTTCGTGGCCACCGAGGGATCCCGCAGCGCGACGCTCCACGCCGCCTGGGCGGTCGACGCGCTGCCGCCCGCCGAGGCGCTGGCCGCAGCGGCGGTGGCCAAGGCCTACTGCTCCCGGGCCGCCCGCACGGTGTGCGAGACCGCCATCCAGGTGCACGGCGGCATCGGCAACACCTGGGAGTGCCTGGCCCACGTCTACCTGCGGCGGGCCCTGCTGGCCACCGACGTCCTGGGCGGCGCCGGTCCCAACCTGGCCCGGGTCCTCGACCACCATGACATCGGCAGCGACATCGGAGGCACCCGTGGACTTCGGTGATTCGCCCGACGAGGCCGCGTTCCGCAGACGGCTGCGCGAGTGGCTGCGGGACCACAACCCCGGCCTGCCCGCCTCGTCCACATCGGACGACTACTGGGCCGGGCAGGCCTCGTGGCACCAGGCGCTCTACGACGCCGGTTTCTTCGGGCTGTCGTGGCCGCGCCACATCGGCGGGCACGCGCTGCCCAGCGTGTACGACGTGATCGTCGACGAGGAGCTGGCGGCGGCCGGCGCCCCGCCCCGGCCCAGCCTGGGTTACCTGGTGCAGGGGATCCTGGCCCACGGCAACGAGGACGTGTGCGCCCGGTTCCTGCCCGGGATCGTCAACGGCCGCGACCGCTGGTGCCAGGGCTTCAGCGAGCCCGACGCCGGCTCCGACCTGGCGTCGCTGCGCACCCGGGCCGACCGCGACGGCGACGACTACGTCATCACCGGCCACAAGGTGTGGACCAGCTACTCCGACGTGGCCGACTGGTGCCTGCTGCTGGCGCGCACCGATCCGGACGTTCCCAAACACAAGGGGCTGTCGGCGTTCCGCATCTCGATGCGCCAGCCCGGCATCCAGCAGCGCCCGCTGAAGATGATCAACGGCATCACCTCCGAGTTCGGCGAAGTGCTCTTCGATGGAGCCCGGGTGCCCGCGTCGGACATGATCGGCGCCCCGGGCGAGGGCTGGAGGCTGGCCATGACCGTGGTGAGCCACGAGCGCGAGCCCGGGGAGCTGGGCTACGTGGCCCGCTACAAGAAGCTGGTGAAGGAGCTGACCGGCATGGTGCGCGATCATCCCGAGCGCTACGGGCCCGAGCAGGTCCGCGACCTCGGCTGGGCCCTGGTCGAGGCGGAGATGCTGCGGCTGCATGTGTGCCGGCGCCTCTCCGACCGCCTCGACGGCATCACCCACGGGCCCGAGGGCTCGGTCGACAAGCTGCTGATGACCCAGGTCGAGCAGGCCGTCGGGCACGCCGCCCTCAGCGTCGGCGGCGCGGCCCACGGCGACGGCGACGACACCTGGCTCAAGGTCTACCTGTACAGCCGAGCCCAGAGCGTGATGGGGGGGACCTCCCAGATCCAGCGCAACCTGGTGGCCGGCCGGATCCTGGGGTTGCCCACATGACCGACTACGACCTGCCCGGCGTGCTGCAGGTGGAAGCGGACGGGCCCGTCCGCATCATCCGGCTGAACCGGCCCGAGGAGCTCAACGCCACCAACCACGAGCTTCACTCGGGTCTCGCCGCACTGTTCCCCCAGCTCGACGCGGACCGCGACGCCCGGGTGGCGGTGCTCACCGGCAACGGGCGGGCGTTCTCAGCCGGCGGCGACTTCGGCTACATCGACCAGCTGGCCGGCGACGCCGACCTGCGCCGCGAGAGCCTCACCCACGGCCGCCAGATCGTGACGGGCATGGTGGCGTGCCGGGTGCCCATCGTGGCCGCGGTCAACGGGCCCGCGGTCGGCCTGGGCTGCAGCCTGGTGGCGCTGTCCGACATCGTCTACATGGCCGAGAGCGCGCACCTGGCCGACCCCCACGTGCTGGTCGGCCTGGTGGCGGCCGACGGCGGGCCGGTGACCTGGCCGCTGCTGATCAGCCTGCAGCTGGCCAAGGAGTACGCGCTGACCGGCGAACGCATCCCCGCCGCCCGGGCCGCTCAGATCGGCCTGGTCAACCACGTGTGCCCCGACGACGAGGTGCTCTCGCAGGCGCTGGAGTGCGCGCGGCGCATCGCCAAGCTGCCCCCGCGGGCGGCGGAGGACACCAAGCGCATCCTCAACATGCATCTGGAGCGGGCGGTGCTGGCCACGCTCGACTTCGCCCTCACGGCCGAGGACCGGTCGTTCACCTCCCCCGAGCTGCGGGCCAACATCGACCGCCTGCGGAAAGGCGGCAAGTAGTGGACTTCGAGCTCGACGGCGACCAGCTGGAGCTGCAACGCGTCGTCAGGGACGTCGTCGAGCGCGAGTGCCCGCCGGCGCTGGTGCGCGCGGTCGTCGACGGGAGCGATGACGGCCTCGGGCTGTGGAAGACCCTCGTGGAGCTTGACTGGCCCAGCCTGACGGTGCCCGTCGAGGACGGCGGCATGGGTCTGTCGGCCGTCGAGCTGGCCCTCACGCTGGAGGAGCTGGGCCGCGGAGCCGACCCAACGCCCTTCATGGCCACCACGAGCCAGTACGTGCCGCTGGTGCGCGAGGCCGCCGGGACCGACCCGCGCCGGCGACTGCTGGGGGCCGTCTGCGCCGGCGGGACCGGAGCCGCGGCCTTCGCAGCCGAGTCGGTGCGGGCCCGGCGCGACGGTGACGGGTGGGTGCTGGCGGGCACGGCCCGGCACGTGATCGACGGCGACCGGGCCGACAACGTGGCGGTGGTGGCCGCCGCCAGCGGAGGCCTGGGCGTGTTCGTGGTGCCCACGGGCGACCTGGTCGCCACCCGGACGCCCACGTTCGACGGATCGTTCCACCTCGCCGACATCTCCCTGGACGGCGTGCGCGTGGGCGACGACCGCGCCTTCACCGGCCCCGGCGTGGAGTCCGCGGCCGCCCGGGCCCGGGACGAGGCCGCGGGCGGGCTGGCCGCGGTGATGGTGGGGGCGTGCCGGCGGGTGCTCGAGCTCGCGGTGGCGCATGTCCGGGACCGCCGCCAGTTCGGCGTGCCGATCGGCTCGTTCCAGGCGGTCAAGCACATGGCCGTCGACATGCACGTCGCCATCGAACGGGCCCGGGCGCTGTGCCAGTTCGCGGCGCTGACCGTCGCCCGGGACGACGAGCGGCGGGCCCTGGCCGCGTCGCTCGCCAAGGCCTCGGCCGGCGAGTGCCAGCGCCTCGTCGCCCAGCACGGGGTGCAGCTGTTCGGCGGCCTCGGCTTCACCTGGGAGAACGACCTGCAGATCTACCTGCGGCGAGCCAAGGTCGGCGAGCCGCTGCTGGGGTCGTCCGCCGAGCACCGGGCCCGCGCCGCCCGGCGGGTCCTCGACGCCGGGCCGTCGCTCGCCGCCTCGTCGATGCGGCTGAGCCTCGACGACGAGACCGAGGCGTTCCGCCGCGAGCTGACGGCCTGGCTGGACGAGAACACCCCGGACGACGCCACCGCCCTGACCGAACGGAACCGGTCGTCCGCCCACATCCCGGCCTGGGCGCGGGAGTGGCAGCGGAAGCTGTTCGACGCCGGCTGGCTGGTGCCGGGCAACCCGCCCGAGTACGGGGGCCGCAACGCGAGCCTCGTGGAGCAGTTCGTGCACCAGGAGGAGCTGGGCCGCCGCCGCATCTACCCCAGCTACAACCCGCAGGGCCTCAGCATCATCGTCCCCTCGATCCTGGCGTTCGGGACCGAGGCGCAGAAGCAGCGCTGGGCCCGGCCCATCCTGCGGGCCGAGATCACCGCGGCCCTGGGGATGAGCGAGCCCGACGCCGGCTCCGACCTGGCGGGCCTGCGCACCCGGGCAGTCCTCGACGGCGACCACTTCGTGGTCAACGGCCAGAAGGTCTGGACCTCGGGCGCGCACGATGCCGACGTGATCTTCGCCTTCGTCCGCACCGACCCCGACGCCCCCAAGCACCAGGGCCTGAGCGCCCTCGTGGTGCCGACCGACAGCCCCGGCCTCACCCGGCGCCCGTTCGGGTCGATCGTCGGGCCCGACGACCTCGACTTCAACGAGGTGTTCTTCGACGACGTGCCGGTCCCGGCCGAGAACCTCATAGGCCCGCTCAACGAAGGCTGGCGGGTCGCCACCGGCTCGCTCGGCCACGAGCGCGCCATGCTGTGGCTGGGCTTCGCCGAGCGGCTGGACGACTTCGTGAGCCACGGCCGCACCGCCCTGGCCGACCACGACCTGGCCCGCGAACCGCTGGTCCTCGACTGGTTCGGCACCCTGGTGGCCGACGCCTACGCGCTGCGCCTGCTGGGCTACCGCACGGTGGCGCAGGCCCGCCGGGGCATCGAGGCCACCGAGCAGTCGATCCTCAAGCTGTTCGGCTCGGAGGCGGCCCAGGCCGCCGCCCTCCACCTGCTGGAGGCGCTCGGCCCCGACGCCCTCGACCCGGACCGGCGGAGCGCCCCGATCGACCCGCTGCACCTGGAGTCCTTCACCGCCAGCTGGTGGGAGCGCTACCTGCGCAGCTTCTCCGGCACCATCGCCGGCGGCACCTCCCAGATCCAGCGCAACATCATCGCCGACCGGGTCCTCGGCCTCCCCCGCTGACCACCTCGTGGGTGGGAGTGAAGAACTGGGCGAGGCGATCGGCGAGATCCGGAGCGTTCTGGACCATCAGCAGGTGGCCGGCGCGGGGTAGGACATAGCGCTCGGCCTGCGGGAACCAGGTCTGCACGAGGTCGGCACCCTCCGCGAAGCGCGGCACCGACAGCTCCCCGACGACGTTGAGCACCGGCTGCGTGACGTCCTGGGCCTCGTCCGGACCGAAGCTCCAGTGCTGTACGACCGGCATCTCGGCCTGGAAGAACAGGTCGGCGCGGTCGATGGAGGTGTCGAACGCCCCCGGGAGAACCCGGTCCAGATGGGTGCTGTAGTCGGGTCCCGCGACGCTCTGGAGGAAGCCGTCGACCGCGGCCGTCGTTTCGCCTCGCCGGTAGGCGACGATCGCCGGGCCCAGCGAGGCGAGGACTTCGGTGGCACTGGGCACATCGCGGATGGCCGGTTCGAGCAGCGCGAGCGAGCCCACCCGCTCCGGCGCGTCCCGCGCCACCTGGAGCGCCAGCAGCGCGCCGTACGAGTGACCGACGGCGTGCGCCGACTCCCAACCGAGGTGATCGAGCAGCTGAACGCTCGTGGCCGCATCACCGGCGAGGGACAGCGGCGTGTAGCTCCCGGACTCGGTCCGAGGTGGAAGGCGGGTGAAGCGCAGCACCGCGAAGTCCCGCAACTCGTGCGCCAGCGGCTCATACCACGGCTCGAACGCGGCGGAGTGGAGCAGCATGACCCGCTCACCCTCGCCCTCCACCTGGTAGTCGACCTGGGTCCCGTCGATCCACAGCTGGTCCATGGCCACCCCTCATAATCACCTACAGCAATCAACTACAGTCCTACTGTAGTCAATCCATTGGTACTGTATTGGAATGGTCGACGTCAAGGCCTCCCGGCGGAAGTACCACTCCCCGCTCCGGGCCGACCAGGCGCAACGCACCCGCGGCCGGGTGCTGGATGCCGCGTTCGGCCTGTTCCTGGAGCGCGGGTACGCCGCCACGACCGTGGCCGCCGTCGCCGACGCGGCAGGCGTGTCCCCGGAGACCATCTATCTCTCGCTCGGGGGCAAGCGCGGCCTGCTGGAAGGCGTCATCGAGGCGGCCATCACCGGCCCTGACGAGGGCGGTGCCGAGGACGAGGCGTGGTGGGCGGCCGTGGCCGAGCGCTCGGGCCCGCGGGAGCGGCTGGCCAAGATGGTCGAGTACAGCTGCGCCATCCTGGCCCGGACCCAGCCGATCCACGCCGTGATCCGGGGCGCGGCCGACAAGGAACCGTTCGCCGCCGCGCTGGGGCACCGGCTGCTGCAGGACCGGCTCGCTTCCCAGACCGAGCGGATCCGGCGCTTCCTGGGCGACGCTCTCGCCCCGGGACTGTCGATCCCCGAGGCGGGCGAGCGCTTCTGCGTTCTCGCCAGTCCCGACCTCTACCACCTGCTGACGGTGGAGCTGTCCTGGCCAGCCGACCAGCACCGCGACTGGCTCACCCAGCTGCTGGAGAACGATCTGTTGGGCTTGGCTGCGTCGCGATCCCGTCGATCTCGACCAGCTGGTCGGGGTAACCCAGCACGGTGACGCCCAGCAGCGTGCCTGGCGGACGGGCGGGGGCCAGGCCCGATGAGACGATGTTCCACACGGCGACCAGGTCGTCCCGGTCGCCCACTACGTAGATCGTCGTGCGCACCAGGTGCTGGGGGCCACAGCCGTGGGTGGCGAGCACGGCCAGCAGGTTGGCCAGCGCCACCCGCGCCTGCTCCTGGTGGTCGCCCGGTGCCACGACCTGCCCCTCGGAGTCGAGCGGGCAGGCGCCCGCCGTGAACAGCACGGCGCCCGGTGGGGCGATGGCGGCGTAGTCGTAGGGCACACCGCCGTAGAGGGAGGTCATGGTGCCAGCATGGCGGGATGGACCATGTGACGTCGGACGACGGCACCACGATCGCCTACGACGCGCAGGGAACCGGGCCCGCGCTCGTCCTGGTCGGCGGGGGGCTCGACGACGGGACCGAGAATGCCCCGCTGGTCCCCGCGCTGGCCGGGAGCTTCACGGTCTACAACTACGCGCGCCGGGGGCGGGGCGAGAGCGACGACACGCCGCCCTACCAGGTGTCCCGCGAGATCGAGGACCTGGCCGCGGTCGTCATCCGGGCCGGCGGGAGCGCCTACCTCTACGGCGTGTCGAGCGGCGGCGCCCTCGTGCTGGAGGCCGCAGCCGCCGGCATCCCCGCCGCCCGGCTGGCCGTCTACGAGGTCCCCTACAACCTGGACCCGGGATGGCCGGCCCGCTGGCAGGCCTACGCCGAAGAGGTCGACGCCGCCGTGACCGAGGGCCGCCGCGGCGACGCCCTCGCCGCATTCCTGCGGGTCACCGGCTCGCCCGACGCCGAGATCGACGGCATCCGCAGCTCGCCCTACTGGCCGGCCATGGAGTCCCTCGCCCACACGCTGCCCTACGACGCCGCCTGCCTGGGCCACGGCCACCCTCCCGCGAACCGCCTGGCCCGCATCACCCAGCCCACCCTGGTCGCCACGGGAGACGCCGCCAACCGCCCCGACGCCCCCGAGTGGGTCCGCGCCCTGGCCCCCGCAGCCGACGCCATCGCCGCCGCCATCCCCGACGCCGAGCGCCAGACCTTCGAGGGCCAGTCCCACGTAGCCGCCCCCGAGGCTGTAGCTCCCGCGCTCACGCGGTTCTTCAGCGGCTGAGCCACCAGGCCAGGTTGAGCACCAGCGTCAACAGCAGGGAGCCGGCGAGCATGAGCCGCCACGGGACGATCACCCGGACCCGGGAGCGGTCGTCATGCTCGCCGGCGGGCGGCTCCTGGCGTTCCGGGGCGCGGTCGATGCTGTCGCCGATCCGCCGGCCCGCGCCCGGGAACAGGCGGAGGGCGACGTTGAGGACCACGGTCAGGACGACCGACGCCAGGATCGAGAACCAGAGCCACGGCGGCACGCCCTCATCCTGCCCTCACCGGAGGGCAGGCACTCCCTAGGCGAGGCGGAGGAGCAGGTCGGCGACCGCTCGGGGCTCGGTGATCATGAGGTCGTGGCCGGTGTCGATGTCCCAGAGGCGTCCGGCGTCGCGGGCGGGGGCGAGACGGTCGGGGTCTCGAGTGGCGAGGGTGGACGTGCAGACGATGTGCGTCTGGGGGAGCTTCCAGAGCTCGGCCTCGTTGGTCAGGGCCAGGGGTTGGGTGAAGCAGGCGAAGGGGTGGGGCGTGAGGCGCTCAGCCATCCACGCGATGTCGTCGGGGTCGGTCACGCCGTAGTTCGGGAGGGGCTCGGTGCCGGGGTAGAGGACCAGCTCGACGCCGTCCACCACTCGCCCCTGGCGGCGGGCGGCGTTCATCAGCGGGGCGGCGATGTCGGCCAGCGACTCGCCGTTCACGGGGGTGGCGGCGTCCAGATAGACGAGGTGGCCGACCCGATCCCACGCGCGGTCGGCGACGCCGGTGATGACCATGCCGCCGTAGCTGTGGCCGACCAGGATGACGTCGCGCAGGTCCTCGTAGTGGAGGACCGCCACGATGTCGGTGATGTGGGTGTCGAGGTCGATGGCGGGGCTGAGCAGGTGGGCGCGCTCGCCCAGGCCGGTGAGCGTGGGGGCATACACCTCGTGGCCGGCGTCCCGCAGGATCGCCGCCACGTAGCGGTAGCACCAGCCGCCGTGGGCACCACCGTGGACGAGGACGTAGGTCGCCATGGCCGGGCCTACCGCGACAGGATCGAGACGCCGGCGGTGCCGGGGGCGCCGTAGAGCTGGGCGTAGCCGACCCGCGGGGTGCCGGGGACCTGCCGCTCGCCGGCCTGGCCGCGGAGCTGGAGGACCAGCTCGTGCACCTGACGCAGGCCCGAGGCGCCGACCGGCTCGCCGTTGGCGATGAGGCCGCCGTCGGTGTTGACCGGCAACGGGCCGCCGATCTCGGTGGCGCCGTCGGCGACGAGTCGCTCCTGGTCGCCGTCGGCGCAGAAGCCGTTCTCGGCCATGTGGATCACCTCGGCGCCCGCGTCGGTGTCCTGCAGCTGGATCACGTCCACGTCGTCGGGGCCGATGCCCGCCTCCTCGTAGGCGGCGCGGGAGGCGTACACCGTCGGGGCGTCGTCCTGCTCGACCGCGGCCCAGGTGCTGTGGACCTCGTGGGCGCCGTAGCGGCGGGTGCGGAGCGTCGCGGCCCGGAGGTAGACGGGCGTAGACGTGTAGCGGGACGCGATGTCGGCCCGGCACAGCACCGCCGCGGCCGCGCCCTCGTCGGGGGCGCAGAACATGTACTGGGTCAGCGGGTAGTTGAGCATCCGGGCGCCGAGGATGGCCTCCTCCGTGATCGGCTTGCGGCGGAAGGCGTTGGGGTTGAGGGCGCCGTTGCGGAAGGCCTTGGCCGCCACCTTGGCCAGGGTCTCGTGCGAGATGCCGTGGTCGTGCATGTAGCGGTTGATCTTCATGCCGAAGAACTTGGTGGTCAGGAAGTAGCCCATCTCGCCGTACCAGGCCGGCGCGCCGTAGTCGACGGGGTCGGCGGTCAAGGCGCCGGCGTCGTGCTTGTCCATCCCCACCGCCACCGCCACGTCGTAGCGGCCGGAGCGGATGGCGTCGGCCGCCAGCTGCAGCGCGGTGGCCGCGGTGGCGCAGCCGTTGTAGACGTCCATGAACGGGATGCCGGTCAGGCCCAGCCGGCCGATCACGGCGTCCGGGTTGTCCACCGTGTAGCTACCCCCGAAGGCCACCTGGACGTCGGGCCAGTCCACGCCCGCGTCGGCGCACGCGGCCCGGGTGGCCTCGGCCGCCATGTCGATGGCGGACTTGGGGCCGAACCGGCCGAAGGGGTGCAGCCCCACCCCGATGACGGCGACGTCCTCCATCAGCGGATCCCCTCTCCCACGGGTGCGAACGCGTAGGTCATGACCTCGGTGCCGTCCTCGTCGACCCGGAACGGCACGATCGCCAGCTCGACCTCCATGCCGAAGTCGAGCTTCGCCGGGTCGGCCTCGGTCAGCCGGGCCTCGACCCGCACCTCGTCGCCCAGCTGGACCAGCCCGACCCCGTAGGGCCGGAATGTCTCCAGGGTCTCGCCGCCGGCGTAGGGCTCCTTCGGCAGGAAGTCCTGGGTCGTCCAGGTCCACAGCGTCCCCTGCCGGGCCAGCAGGTGGCGCTCCGGGTCGGGGGTGCCACAGCGCGGGCACGACGGTCCCCGCGGGAACGTCACCGCCGCGCAGCGAGCGCACTTGGCGCCGATCAGCTGCGGCTCGTCGGCCGGCCAGGTGAAGACGTCGGGGGCGAAGGCGACCTGGGTCACGGGCGATCTCCTCGTCGGATCACAGGGGCAGGATGGAGGGCAGCGAGCGGCGGGCCAGCAGATCGTCGCCCAGCCGGCGGGTCAGGGAGCGGGAGTCGCCCAGCAGCCGGTCCAGCAC
>DASRJN010000118.1:0-5609 GCA_035649455.1 Acidimicrobiales bacterium | reverse complement strand
GTCAGCCGGCCGCGGCAGTGCTCGATCAGCTCGCGCTCGTCGGCGGTCGCGCCGGGCGCCAGCACCACCAGCGCCTTGACCGTCTCGCCCCACTTCTCGTCCGGGACCCCGATCACCGCCACCTCGGCCACCGCCGGATGCGAGAACAGCGCGTCCTCCACCTCGATCGACGAGACGTTCTCGCCGCCGGAGATGATCACGTCCTTCTTGCGGTCGGAGATGGTGAGGTAGCCGTCCTCGTAGGTCCCGCCGTCGCCGGTGTGGAACCAGCCTCCCTCCAGCGCTTCGGCCGACGCCTCGGGCTGGTCCCAGTAGCCGTCGAGCACCACGTTCGACCGGGCCAGCACCTCGCCCGACTCGCTCGTGGCCAGCGTGACTCCCAGCGTGGGGGCGCCCGCCCGCACCAGCTTGGACGCCCGCTCGCCGGGGGACAGGTCGTCCCACTCGGCCCGGGTGCGGTTCATGGTCAGCAGGGGAGCGGTCTCGGTCAGGCCGTAGATCTGGATGAACTCCCAGCCCAGCTCGGTCTCCATGCGCTCGATGGTGCGGGTGGGCGGCGGGGCGCCGGCCACCACCATGCGGGTCCGGTCCCGGCCGGGGATGGGCCCGTCCCAGCGCTCGGCGGCATCGAGGATGGCCGCCACCACCGCGGGCGCACCGCACAGCAGCGTGACCCCGTGGGCGTCGACGCGGCGGAGGATCTCGGCGCCGTCGACCTTGCGCAGCACGACCTGCTTCGCGCCCATGCCGGTGAGGGCGAAGGGCATGCCCCAGCCGTTGCAGTGGAACATCGGCAGGGTGTGCAGGTAGACGTCGCGGTCGCTCACGCCCGTGTGCCAGCCGAACATCGAGGCGTTGATCCACACGTTGCGGTGGGTGAGCTGCACACCCTTGGGTCGGGCCGTGGTGCCCGAGGTGTAGTTGATGGTGGCGGTGGCGTCCTCGTCGGGCTCGGCCCACGGCTCGGGCTCGGCCGCGTCCGACGGCCAGATGGAGCCGTCGGTCTCGGCCCCCAGCACCAGCCGGTGCTTGCACTCCACCCCCGCGAGCGCCTCGTCCAGCTCGGGGTCGACCAGGAGCACCGACGCGCCCGAGTGCTCGACGATGTAGCGCACCTCGTCGATGGAGAGCCGGAAGTTGACCGGGACGAGCACCCGGCCCCAGCCGGCCACGCCGTAGAATGACACCAACAGCCGCGCCGCGTTGTGCGACACGACCGCCACCCGCTCGCCCCGGGCGATCCCGAGGGCGTCGAGCGCTGCGGCCTGCGCTCGGGCCAGCTCGGCCACCCGGCCGTAGGTCAGCTCGCCCCACGACGCCGCGGGCTGGTCGGGCTCGTCCACCACGCCCGTGCGGTCGGGGTACACGAGCGCGGCGCGCTCCAGGAAGTCGGCGATGGTCAACGGAACCCGCATATCCCCTCCTACGTCGGTGTCACGACCTTCCCACACTCAACTCCACAACGTGACGTAGACCGGCGGGCGGAAGCGCGCCACCGGCACGCTGGCGTCGGCCCGGTGCATGGCCTGCATGGCGTGCGGCGTGGCCAGGAAGCGCCGCAGCCGGTCGGCCGCGAGCGACCGCCGCCCGGGCGGGAGCGTGCTGGCGTACCACAGCAGGTCGAGCGGCGTGCCCTCGACCGGCAGGGTGACCAGGTGGCCCCGCTCCAGGTCGTGGGCCACCAGATGGGCGATGCCGGGGGCGATGCCCTCGCCGTCGGCCGCCGCGGCCCACGCCGCGGTCATCGACGGGAAGACCCGGATCCGCCGCTCCGGCACCCGGAGCCGGGCCAGCAGCAGGCCGACCTCGGTGTCGGGGTCGGCACCGCTCCCGTCCACCAGCCAGTCCTGGTGCGCCAGGCACTCCAACGCCACGTGCCCGTTGCCGGTCAGCGGATGGCTGGGCCCGGCCACCACCACCAGGCGGTGGCGCATCATGGGCTCGGAGTCGAGGTCCGGCAGCCGGGGACCGAGCCCGACGTCGGCGAGCCGCTCCAGCAGCAGCGCCGGCATCTCGCGTGACGTCGCCACCCCGAGCGTGACCTCGACACCCTCGTGTCGCGTGGTGAAGGCCGTCAGCAGGGGGCGGGCCACGTGCTCGGCCACCGTCGTGGTCGCCACGACCCGCACCAGCTCGGGCGCGCCCTGGGCCAGGCGGATGGCATCGGTGGCATCGGCGGCCAGGTTCACCATCTGCGACGCGATCGGTAGCAGGCGCTGGCCGCCCGCCGTCAGCTCCATCGACCCACCCGACCGCTCGACCAGCGTGTCGCCGAGGTGGCTCCGCAGGGCCGCCAGGGCGCCCGACACCGCCGGCTCCGTGACGCCGAGGGCTCGGGCGGCGGCCTTGACCGACCCGAGCCGGGCCACCAGCACGAACGCCTCGAGCTGAGTCAGCGTCACGCCTTGGAACGTATCAACTCGATAAGCAAATGCTTAGGGGCGCGTGGACGCGTCGTACGGCGTGGGCCACACTCGGCGCAGGGCAACTAGTGGGGGAGGCAACTGTGCAGACACCTGCGCCGTTCGCGTACGAGCGGGCCGGCAACGTCGACGACGCGCTGGCACTGCTCGAACAGCACGGCCCCGAGGCCCGGCTCGTCGCCGGCGGCCACAGCCTGCTGCCGATGATGAAGCTGCGCCTCGCCCGGCCGGAAGTGCTGATCGACATCAACGACCTGACCGACCTGTCGTACATCCGCCTCGACGGCAGCGAGATCGCCATCGGGGCCATGACCCGTCACGCCGAGCTGCTGGACTCGGCGCTGCTGGCCGAGCACTACGCCATCTTCGCCGACGCCGAGCGGGTCATCGCCGACCCCATCGTGCGCAACCGGGGCACGATCGGCGGCTCGTTCTGTCAGGGCGACCCGTCCGAGGACCTGGCCGCGGTGGGTTCCGCCCTGGGCGCCACGCTCGTGGTCCGGGGCACGGGCGGCACCCGCACCGTGGCGGCCCGCGAGTTCCACTCCGGGCCCTACGAGACCGTGGTGGCCCCGAACGAGATCCTCACCGAGATCCGCATCCCGCTGCGGCCGGGCTCGGGCAGCGCGTACGAGAAGGTCGAGCGCCGGGCGGGGGACTGGGCCATCGCCGCCGCCGGCGCCTTCGTCACGCTCGACGGCGACACCGTGAGCGACGTGGGCATCGGGCTGACCGCGGTGGGCGCCGAGCACTTCTGCGCCCCCGCGGCGGAGGACACGCTGCGGGGCCAGGCTGCTACCGACGAGAACCTGGCGGCCGCCGCCGAGGCCGCGGCCGCCGCCTCCAACCCGTCGACCGACCAGCGGGGACCGGCGGACTACAAGCGCCATCTGGCGGGAGAGCTGGTCCGGCGCGCGCTGGGGCGTGCCGCGGCCCGAGCACGAGGGGAAGGGGCCTGACATGCAGGTGACGATGACCGTCAACGGGACCGAGGTGACCCGCGAGGTCGAGCCCCGGCTGCTGCTCGTGCACTTCGTGCGCGACCACCTGGGCCTGACCGGCACGCACTGGGGCTGCGACACCTCCAACTGCGGCACGTGCGTGCTGTGGATGGACGGCGAGCCGGTCAAGAGCTGCACCGTGCTGGCCGCCATGGCCCACGGCCGCAGCATCCGCACCGTCGAGGACCTGGATGCGGGCGGCGAGCTCGATCCGCTGCAGCAAGGCTTCATGCAGTGCCATGGCCTGCAATGCGGCTTCTGCACCCCGGGCATGCTCATGACCGCCCGCTGGCTGCTCGACCACAACCCCGATCCATCCGAGGCCGAGATCCGCGAGGCGATCTCGGGCAACTTCTGCCGTTGCACCGGCTACGAGAACATCGTCCGCTCGGTCCGCTGGGCGGCCGAGCAGGAGGCCCAGGCACCGGCCGAGGGCGAGGAGGTGACCGCGTGACCGCCACCGAGAGCTCCAGCGAGACCACGGTCCCCATCAGCGAGGCCGGAAACCCCATCGGCTTCGGCCGCATGCTGCGCAAGGAGGACGCCCGCTTCCTCCGGGGCCAGGGCAGGTACCTCGACGACATCCAGCTCCCCGGCATGCTCTACGGCGCCATCCTGCGCAGCCCGTACGCGCACGCCCGCATCGTCTCCATCGACACTTCGGCGGCCGAGGCCCATCCCAAGGTCCTGGCCGTGATCACGGGGGCCGTGCTCGACACCCTGGGCCTGGCGTGGATGCCCACGCTGTCGGGTGACACCCAGGCGGTGCTGGCCACCGACAAGGTCCGGTTCCAGGGCCAGGAGGTCGCCTTCGTGGTGGCCGAGGACCGCTACTCGGCCCGCGACGCCCTCGAGCTCATCGACGTCGAGTACGAGCCGCTCCAGCCGGTCATGGACGGCCGCCGCGCCCTGGACGAGGGGGCGCCGGTCATCCGGGACGACAAGGAGGGCAAGACCGACAACCACATCTTCGACTGGGAGTCGGGCGACAAGGTCCACTGCGACGAGGTGTTCGCCAACGCCGACGTCGTCGTGGCCCAGGACATGCTCTACCCGCGCTCGCACCCCGCCCCGCTGGAGACGTGCGGCTCGGTGGCGCACATGGACAAGGTCACGGGCAAGCTCACCGCCTACATCACCAGCCAGGCGCCGCACGCCCACCGCACGGTGTACGCGCTCGTGGCGGGCCTGCCCGAGCACAAGATCCAGGTGATCTCGCCCGACATCGGGGGCGGCTTCGGCAACAAGGTGCCGATCTACCCCGGGTACGTGCTCGCGGTGGTGGGGACCATCGTCACCGGCAAGCCGGTGAAGTGGATGGAGGACCGCTCCGAGAACCTGATGACCACCGGGTTCGCCCGCGACTACCACATGCACGGCGAGATCGCGGCCACGAGCGACGGCAAGATCGTCGGCCTGCGGGTCGACGTGATCGCCGACCACGGCGCCTTCAACGCCAGCGCCAACCCCACGAAGTTCCCCGCCGGGTTCTTCAACATCTTCACCGGCAGCTACGACCTGCAGGCGGCGCACTGCAAGGTCACCGGCGTCTACAGCAACAAGGCGCCGGGCGGCGTGGCCTACGCCTGCTCGTTCCGGATCACCGAGGCCGTGTACCTGGTCGAGCGCATGGTGGACGTGCTCGCGGCGGAGCTGGGCACCGACCCGGCCGAGCTGCGCATGAAGAACCTGCTGCGCCCCGAGCAGTTCCCGTACATGACCCAGACCGGCTGGGAGTACGACTCGGGCGAGTACCCGCGGGCCCTGCAGCAGGCGATGGACATCGCGGGCTACGACGCGCTGCGCCAGGAGCAGGCCGAGAAGCGGGCCCGGGGCGAGCTGATGGGCATCGGCCTCAGCTTCTTCACCGAGGGCGTGGGCGCCGGGCCCCGCAAGCACATGGACATCCTGGGCCTGGGCATGGCCGACGGCTGCGAGCTGCGGATCCATCCCACCGGCAAGGCCGTGGTACGCCTCAGCGTCCAGACGCAGGGCCAGGGCCACGAGACGACCTTCGCCCAGATCGTGTCCAGCCAGCTCGGCCTCCCGCCCGAGGACGTCGAGGTGGTCCACGGCGACACCGACCAGACCCCGTTCGGGCTCGGCACCTACGGCTCGCGCTCGACGCCGGTGTCGGGCGCGGCCGCCGCGGTCGTGGCCCAGCGGGTGCGGGACAAGGCGCGCA
>DASRJN010000117.1:0-6207 GCA_035649455.1 Acidimicrobiales bacterium | reverse complement strand
TGGCCGGCCTGTTCCTGCTGGAGGCCCGCGACCTCGATCACGCCATCGAGCTGGCCCGGCTGACGCCGGTCGCCGACGGCGGCGTCGAGGTCCGGCCGCTGCTCGGCTTCATGATCCCGGAGTCGAGCTGAGCCTCGTTGAGCAGGCCGTCGCCGAGGCCCACCGCCAGGAGTGGGCCACCGTCGTCGCCGCCACCGTGCGGGTGGTCAGGGACATCGATGTCGCCGAGGAAGCCGTGCAGGACGCCTATGTGCAGGCGCTCCGCCGGTGGGAGCGGGACGGCATCCCCGACCGCCCGGGTGCGTGGCTGACGACGGTGGCCCGGCGGACCGGGCTCAACCTGGTCCAGCGGCGGCGAACCCTGGAGACCAAGCTGCCGCTGCTGCTCGACCGCCGGCCCGACCCGGACGCCGTCGCGCTCGAGGAGGCGCCGGTGATCGGCGACGACCGGCTCCGCCTCGTGTTCACGTGCTGCCATCCGGCGCTGGCCCCGGAGGCCCAGGTCGCGCTCACGCTGCGGCTCGTGTGCGGCGTGCCCACCGCCGACATCGCCCGAGGCTTCCTCGTGGCCGAGCCCACCATGGCGGCCCGCCTCACCCGGGCCAAGAAGAAGATCGCCACCGCCCGCATCCCCTACGCGGTTCCGACTGCGGCCGAGCTGCCCGAGCGGCTGGACGCCGTGCTGACCGTGATCCACCTCCTGTACGCCACCGGCCACACCGCGCCGAGCGGGGCGGACCTCGTCCGCCACGAGCTGTGCGACCGGGCGCTGGACCTCGCCGTGCTGGTCCGGCGCCTGCTCCCGGACGAGCGCGAGGCGGCCGGGCTGCACGCCCTGCTGCTCGTCCACCACGCCCGCGGGGCCACACGGGTGGACGGGACAGGCAAGCTCCTCCGGCTGGAGGAGCAGGACCGCACTCGGTGGGACCGGGAGCTGATCGCCGAGGCGGACGGGCTGATCGTCGGCGCGCTGCGGGCCGGGCCGCCCGGCCGGTTCAGCCTCCAGGCCGCCATCGCCGCCGTGCATGCCCAGGCGCCCAGCTACGCGGCCACCGACTGGCCCCAGATCGTCGCCCTGTACGACGAGCTGCTCCGGGTGTGGCCGACGCCCGTGGTCGCCCTCAACCGGGCCGTCGCCGTCGCCGAGGTGGACGGGCCCGAGGCGGCACTTCGCCTGGTCGAGGCCCTGGAGCAGGACGGGCGCCTCGACGGCTACCGCTACCTGCCCGCCACCAAGGCGGACCTCCTCCACCGCCTCGGCCGCCACGCCGAGGCCGCCGACGCCTACCGGGCCGCGCTCCGCCTCACCGACAACGCCGCTGAGCAGGACTTCCTGGCCGAGCGAGCTACCGCCGCCGACGCGTCTGCCTAGTCCTCAGACCTGGCCGTCGCCGAGCCAGGCCTCGGCGTTCTCCAGCAGGTAGCGGCTCACGGCCAGGCAGGTGTCCAGCACGTCGCACATCTGCTCCTGGCCGAGGAACACCCGGGCCAGGGACACCTCGATGCGGGAGACGATGGCCAGGCTGCGCTCGGGCGCGTCCGTAACCGAGGGGAACGAGTCGATGGCCGACACCTCGAGAGGCAGGTCGGCGCCCCCGATGCCGGCCAGCTCGGTGGCCAGGATCAGCAGGTCAGGGCCCTTGGCCAGGGGCGGCAGGGCCCAGTTGAACACCAGCGGGAAGTGGAACGTGTCGGGCGGGTCCTCGTCCTCGGGGAGCCCGTTCATCACGTCCTCGAAGGACAGCAGCTGCCTCGGGTCGACCTCCAGGGCCAGGTGGAGGTCGAGCGGGCCGCCACAGGCCTCCTCCGGGTGGAGGTCGACCTCCCACGTCTGGCGCAGCGAGTACGTCTCGACGAAGTGCCGCTCGTCGTGCACGTGGAAGCCGTGGTCGATGGCGTGGTCTTTCAGCTCTGAGACGAAACCGGCGATGTCGATGGCGGCCACGTCCCCAGCCTGCCACGTCGCGCCTGGTAGACCCGAGCGCGTGGCGATGTCGGACGACGACCTGATCGGCCTGCTGCACGAGGCGGCGCTCGCGGTGCAGGGCGCGCTGGACGGACTGGAGGACTGGGGACCGTCGGGAGCCAGGGCCGGCCAGTACCTCAGCGACCTCGTGGCGGACGCCGCCGCGGGGGAGATCCTGTCCGCCGCCGGGGTCGGGATCCTGTCCGAGGAGTCGGGGCGTGACGACCGTGCGCACGACGTGGTGGTGGTGGTCGACCCGCTGGACGGCAGCACCAACGCGGCCCACGGCATCCCCTGGTTCGGCACCAGCCTGTGTGCGGTGGACCGCGACGGTCCCCGGGCCGCCCTGGTGGTCGACCTGCCCCATGGGCGCACGTTCACCGCGGTTCGGGGCGGGGGCGCGGCGGTCGACGGCGTCCCGCTCGAGCCATCCGGCTGCACGGTGGTGGGGGAGGCCCTGGTGGCCATCTCCGGGATGCCGGCGGAGCCGCTGGGGTGGCGCCAGTTCCGCACGCTGGGGGCGGCCGCGCTCGACCTGTGCGCGGTGGCCGAAGGCGTCCTCGACGGCTACGTGGACTGCAGCCCCAACGCTCACGGCGCCTGGGACTACCTCGGCGGGGCGCTGGTATGTGCCGAGGCGGGCGCGGTGGTGGGCGACGCGTTCGGTCGCGATCTGGTCACTTTCGACCACGCGGCGCGGCGAACTCCGGTGGCGGCCGCCACGCGGGAGCTGTTCGACACCCTGGTGACGGGCAGACGTCGCTTCGGTGGCGAGTAGAGGGCAGTAGGTTGAGCAGGTGGTCCGTGACGTACAGAGGTTCCTGCTGCACGTGTGGCGGCGGATCCCGTCCATCGTGCGTCGCTGGATCGTGCGGACCGCGGCCGCCTCGTTCACGGTCGGAGCGGCGTGCGTGGTCGAGCGGGAGGACGGCTCGATCCTGCTGGTCCGGCTGGTCTACCGCGACGGCTGGGGCCTGCCCGGGGGCCTGATCAAGCGGGGCGAGGCGATCGACGCCTGCGCCCGGCGCGAGGTGGCGGAGGAGGTCGGCCTGACCGTCGAGCTCACCAGCGCGCCGGCCGTCGTGGTCGACAGCCGGCCGCAGCGGGTGGACGTCGTGTTCCGGGCCCGCCCCGCTCCCGGCACCGATCCCGGCGCCGCGCATCCCCGCTCGGTCGAGATCCGCGAGGTGCGCTGGTTCGCCCCGGACGACCTGCCCCGCCTCCAGCACGAGACCGTGACCGCGCTGTCGGCGCTGGCGTCCAGCGTGCTGGCCCCGGCCCCCGACGCCGAGCCGGCCACCACGCTTCGGCTGGCGGCCCAGGCCGCGGGCATCCAGCGGGCGGAACGGGGGGACCGGGGCCCGCGGCGTTCGGCCGCCTCGTAGCCGGTCGGTATGCTCCCGCCCGTGCGAGTTCTGGTCACGGGTGGCGCCGGGTTCATCGGATCGAATCTCGTGGACGCGCTCGTGGCGCGCGGCGACGACGTGGTGGTGCTGGACAACCTGGCCACCGGGCGGGCCGACAACGTCCCCGAGGGTGTCGTTTTCGTCCAGGGCAGCGTGGCCGACGAGGCCGCCGTGGCCAAGGCGATCGAGGGCTGCCGCGTCGTCTACCACCAGGGCGCCCTAGGGTCGGTGTCCCGCTCGGTGGCCGACCCGCTGGCCAGCGACCGGGCCAACGTGGCGGGCACGCTGGCGGTGCTGCATGCGGCGCAGCGCGCCGGCGTGGGCCGGGTGGTGCTGGCGTCGTCCTCGTCGGTCTACGGCGGGGCGAGCCGGCTGCCGACCCCCGAGTCGGTCCCGCTGCAACCCCGCTCGCCCTACGCGGTCACCAAGCTGGCCGGTGAGCACTACGCCCGGGTCTTCTGGGAGCTGCACGGGCTGGAGACGGTCAGCCTGCGGTACTTCAACGTCTACGGTCCCCGCCAGCGCCCCGACTCGGAGTACGCCGCGGTCATCCCGCGCTTCGTGGAGGCCCTGCTGAGCGGGGCCGACCCCCAGGTCCACGGTGACGGGCGCCAGTCCCGGGACTTCACGTTCGTGGCCGACGCGGTGCAGGCCAACCTGCGCGCGGCCGAGGCGCCCGCCGCCGGCTGTGCCGGCCAAGCGTTCAATGTGGCCCGGGGCGAGCCCGCGTCCCTGCTGGACCTGCTGGACATCCTGGGCTCCGAGCTCGGTGTGACGCCGCAGCCCACCCACGGCCCGCCGCGGGCGGGCGACGTGCGCGCTTCGCATGCCGACATCTCCGCGGCTCGCACCGCGCTGGGCTACGAGCCCGAGGTGTCGCTGCGCGACGGGCTGACCCGTACCCTCGCCTGGTTCCGGGGGGTGCGGGTCAGCGGGTGAGGGCGTCGACCAGCCGGCGGTGCTGCGCCGAGCACGGGTGACGCAACTTGGTGAGGGCCTTGGCCTCGATCTGGCGGATGCGCTCGCGGGTGAGGTTGAAGCGGCGCCCCACCTCGTCGAGGGTCAGCGGCCGGTCGTCGGCCAGGCCGAAGCGCAGGGACAGGATCTCCCGCTCGCGCTCGTCGAGCTGGCCCAGCAGCGAGCGCAGGTCGTCGCGCTCGATGGCGGCCGCCGCGGCGTCGAACGGCGCCTCGCCGGTCGGGTCGGCCAGCAGGTCGCCCAGCTCGTGGTCGCCTTCGTCGCCGACCGCCGCCGACAGCGAGACCAGATCGGGCGCCGCCCGCAGCGCCGACTCGACCTTGTCGAGCGCGATGCCGGTGTCGTCGGCCAGCTCGGCCGCCGTGGGCTCGCGGCCGAGCGCCTTGAGCAGCGCCGACGAGCTGCGGGAGAGGGTGGCGAGGGTGTCCATGAGGTGGGACGGCAGGCGGATGGTGCGGCCCTTGTCGGCGATGCCCCGGCCGATGGCCTGGCGGATCCACCAGGTGGCGTAGGTCGAGAACTTGAACCCCTTGCGATGGTCGAACTTCTCGACCGCCCGCATGAGGCCGAGGTTGCCCTCCTGGATGAGGTCGAGCAGCGACATGCTGGGCGTCTGGTAGCGCTTGGCGATCGACACCACCAGGCGCAGGTTCGACTGGATGAAGCGGCGGCGGGCCTCGGCGGCGGCTTTCACGGTGGCCTGGAGGCGGGCCCGCTCCCGGCGGGACACCGACTCGCCCGCCGTCAGGCGGTCCTCCGCCACCCGGCCGTCGGCGATGGCCTGGGCCAGGAAGGACTCGTCGTCTGCAGTGAGGAGGGGGTACGACCCCAGCTCCGCCAGGTAGCGGCGGGTGAGGTCGACGGCACTCTCGCTCGTGGGCCGGGGACGCCCAACCATGAGATTCCCTCCAAGACTGTCGGCGGCAAGCAGTAGGTGGGCGGGACGTGCCCGCAAGCGGGTGAGGAAGAGGCGAAAGGGGCGCGGCGATATGGTCGTTTCATGGGTGAACGTAGTTCGCGCTCAGCGTCGGGTGCGGGATGGTCGCCAGATTCGTCTAAACCACTGCTCGTGTCGGCTTGCCTGCTCGGCGTCGCCTGCAACCACCAGGGCCGCGCCTCCACCAGCCCCGCGGTCGTCGCCCTGGGCCATGGTCGCCGCCTCATCCCGGTCTGCCCCGAGAGCGTCGGCGGCCTCCCCACCCCCCGCCCGGCCGCCGAGATCCAACCCGACGGCAGCGTCCGCACCGCCGCCGGCGATGACGTCACGGAGGCGTACACCCGCGGCGCCGCCCACACGGTGGCCCTCGCCCTCGCCGTGTCGCCCGAAGCCGCCATCCTCAAAGCCCGCTCCCCAAGCTGCGGCTGCCACGAGATCTACGACGGCACCTTCACCCGCACCAAGACCCCCGGCGAGGGCATGACCGCCCGCGCCCTACGAGCCGCGGGCATCCCCGTCCACTCCGAGGAAGACGTCTCCCCACCCTGAGGCGATACCCTCGCCTCTTCCCAGGGCGCGTAGCTCAGTTGGCTAGAGCGCTGCCCTTACAAGGCAGATGTCGGGGGTTCGAGTCCCTCCGCGCCCACCCTGGTCAGAGCCACCTTTCCACGGTTCTGCGAAGAGCCTGCCAACGGGAAGCCCAACGGACTGGCGCGAAGGCCCAGTACAGGCACGGCTCGTGACAGGTCACAAGCGCTTCCGTGCCGGCGCCTGGCGCCTCACCGTCGAGGGGCCTCCGGACCCCATCACGGACAAGCGCCAGCAGGTCTACCGGACGGTCCGCGAGCCCAACACGAGGGTCGGCGTCAAGGCCGCCGACATCGAGCTGGCGAAGCTCGTCGCCGAGGTCGACGCCCGAC
>DASRJN010000116.1:0-12378 GCA_035649455.1 Acidimicrobiales bacterium | reverse complement strand
GACAGCTTGGCCGCCCGCTCCAGCAGCCGGCTGTGCAGGTAGAACACGTCGCCGGGGTAGGCCTCGCGGCCCGGCGGCCGGCGCAGCAGCAGCGAGATCTGCCGGTAGGCCTCGGCCTGCTTGGACAGGTCGTCGTAGACGACGAGCGCGTGGTCCCCGGTCTCCATCCAGTGCTGGCCCATGGCGCAGCCGGCGTAGGGGGCGAGGTACTTGAACGGCGACGGGTCGGACGCCCCGGCCACCACCACCACCGTGTAGTCCATGGCACCGTGCTCTTCGAGGGTGGCGACCGTGTTCTTGACGGTCGACTCCTTCTGGCCGATGGCCACGTAGATGCACTTCACGCCCAGGCCGCGCTGGTTGATGATCGTGTCGACCGCCACCGTGGTCTTGCCCGTCTTGCGGTCGCCGATGATGAGCTCGCGCTGGCCCCGGCCGATGGGGGTCATGGCGTCGATGGCCTTGATGCCGGTCTGCAGCGGCTCGTGCACGGGCTGGCGGCCCATGATGCCGGGGGCCTGGATCTCCAGGCGGCGGTCATGCACGCCGACCAGCGGGCCCTTGTCGTCCACCGGGATGCCGAGGGCGTCGACCACCCGGCCCAGCACCCCGTCGCCCACCGCGACCGAGAGGATGCGGCCGGTGGCCTTGACCGTCTGGCCCTCCATGACCTCGGCGGCGTCGCCGAGGACCACGCAACCGATCGACTCCTCGTCGAGGTTGAGGGCGAGGCCGACGGCCCCGCTCTGGAACTCGAGCAGCTCGTTGACCGCCGCGCCGGGCAAGCCCGACACGTTGGCGATGCCGTCGCCCACCTCGGTGACGCGCCCGACCTGGGCGGTCTCGACGTCGGGCCTGAAGCCCTCGAGGTTCTTGCGCAGGGCGGCGGCGATGTCGGCGGTGTTGATGGTCAGCTCTGACATCGGATCTGTCCTCGTCCTCGTTCCTTCGGGGGGTCGCCTAGAGGGCCTTGCGGAGGCGCTCGAGCTTGGTGCGGACCGAGCCGTCGATCACCGTGTCGCCCACCTGGGCGACCACGCCGCCGAGGACCGACGGGTCGATCACCACCTTGAGGGTGACCTGGCGGCCGGTGGCCTCACCCAGCGCCTTGGCCAGGCGGTCCTGCTGGTCCTGGTTGAGCGCCACGGCGGTACGAACCTCGGCCACGGCCTTGTTGGCCTCGGCCGCGATCATCTCCACCAGCTCGTGGATGATGGCGGGCAGCTCGCGGGCTCGGCCGGTGCCCACCACCATCGACACGAGGGCGACGGTGGTCGACGACGCCCGGCCGCCCAGCAGGTCCTCCACGATCTGCTGGCGCCGCGCCGCGGGGATGGCCGGATCGGTGAGCGCCTCCCGCAGCTCGTCGGACCCCTGGAGGGTCTGCGAGAAGCGGAACAGGTCCTCCTCGACGTCGCGGAGGGTGCCCTCGGCCCGGGCCACGTTGAACAGGGCATCGGCATAGGCGAGCGTGCGGTCGTCTGCCATCGTCGTCTCCCTCAGGCGCGCTGCGCCGCCACCTGGTTGATGTAGTCCTCGACCAGCTGGACCTGGGTGGCCTCGTCGAGGTTGCGGCCCACCACGGTCTCGGCCGCGCCGATGGCCAGCTGGGCGACCTCGCCCCGCAGGTCGGCCATGGCCTGGGCCTTGGCGGAGTCGATGTCGGAGACCGCCCGGGCCCGGATCTCGGCCAGCTCGGTCTGGAGCCGGGCCTCGTGGTCGCGCTTCACCGCGTCGGCCGCCGCACGGGCCTCCTCGATGATGCGGCCGGCTTCGGCCTTGGCGTCGGCCAGCTGCGCCCGGTACTCGTCGAGCACGGTCTGGGCCTCGGTCTTCGCGTCCTCGGCCGAGGCGAGGTCGGCACGGATCCGCTCGGTGCGGGCCTCCATGCCCTGCTTGATGCTGGGGTAGGCGAACTTCCACAGCAGGAACAGCAGCACGAGGAACGCGATCGAGCCCCAGATGAACTCGTCCGCCGCGGGCAGGATGGGGCTCGGAGCCTCCTGGCAGGCTTTGGGGTCGTCCGCCTCCTCGGCCAGGTGGATGCACTCCTCGGTGTCCTCGGAGAGCTGGGGCTCGTCGCCGTTCTCCTGGGCATAGGCCGCAGGCGCGAGCGCCAGGAGCCCTCCCAGGGCGAGCAGGACACTCGCGAACAAGGCGCGGGTACGCACGGGTAAACCTCCTGGTCAGCCCGAGATGATGAAGGCGAGCACGAAGCCGAACAGAGCGAGGGCTTCGGTGAAGGCGATGCCGAGGAACATGGTGGTCCGCACCATGCCCGCGGCCTCCGGCTGGCGGGCCATGGCGGTGATGGCGTTGCCCACCACGATGCCGATGCCGATGCCCGGGCCGATGGCGGCGCCGCCGTAGACGATGCCTCGGCCTACGGCGGTGAGGCCCTCGGCCAGCTCACCCGGTTCCTGCTGAGCAAGCAGATGCAACACGGTTCTTGTCTCCTTGGGTTTGTCTCAGTGCGCAGGGTGCATCGCGCTGTCGATGTAGACGGCGCAGAGAATCGTGAAGATGTAGGCCTGCAGGATCGCCACCAGCAGCTCGAAGCCGTAGAGGAAGATCAGCAGGGCGAGCGGCAGCGCGGCTCCGATGATGGTGGCCGTGAACAGAGCCTGGGTGATGACCGCGAAGCTCACCAGCAGCAGGTGGCCGGCCAGCAGGTTGGCGAAGAGCCGGACCGCCAGGCTGAGCGGCTGGGTGATGAACTTCGTGATCAGCTCGATGGGTGTGAGCAGGATGTACATCGGCCACGGCACGCCCGGGAGGAACATGATGTCCTTCATGTACTTGATCGGGCCGTGCCGCACGATGCCGACGGTGTGGTAGATCACGTACACCAGCAGGGCCATGAAGACGGGCAGCGCGATGCGGGCGTTGACCGGCATCTGCGCCCCGGGGATCAGGCCCCAGATGTTGCACGTGAAGATGAACGTGAACAGGGTCAGCAGGAAGGGCGTGAAGCGCAGGCCCTCAGGGCCCATCGTCTGCAGCACGATCTGGTCGTCGATGAACTCGATGGCCGTCTCGGCCACGTTCTGGGCGCCGGTGGGAACCAGCTTCTGACCGCGGGCGGCCGCGAACACCAGGAACACGATGATCACCGACACCCACATCAGGATGACGACCTTGTTGATGGCGAACGGTGTGCCGTCGAAGAGCAGGGCGGGCCACTCGACGACGTGGCTGATCGGCGGGAACTCCAACCCGAGGATCACGGCTGCACAGCCTCCTTGTGCCCCGGCTTGAGCGCCGGGTAGGCGAGGGTCGCGGACACGTAGCGCAGCTCCCAGAACAGGAGCCCGAGATGGGTGACGAGCACGGTCACCCCGAGGGCGACCAGGTCGATCCAGGGCTGGTTGCGCACCGCCAGCAGGACGGCGGTGACCAGGCCCATGCGAACCAGGAAGCCGCCGAGGGCCACGGCCATGAGCAGCGTGAGCGAGCGGCGGGCAGCCCAGGACAGCGACACCGCGGCCAGGGCCAGGTTGACCAGCACGACGGCCACGGCCACCAGCGCGGACCAGATGCCCTCGAAGCCCCACACCGCGCCGGCCGCAGCCACGATGGCAGGGACCACCCACACGCCGCGCCGGGCCATGTCGAAGGCCAGCTGGCGCTCCACGTCGGGGGCATCGGGGACGGGCGCGTTGAAGTCGGCGAAGGAGAGCTTCATGCTCGGGGCTCCTCGGGACCGCGCAGACCCTTGACCTTGGCCTGCTCGTCTTGCATGTGAGCCTCGTAGCGCTTGAAGAGCTTCCAGATCTCGTAGCTCACGGTGAAGACGAAGAGGAAGAGGAAGAGGACGGGCCCGGTGCCCAGCCAGCGGTCCAGCTGCCAGCCGATGAGGGCCATGATGGCGGGGGTCAGGGCCAGCTCGAAAGCCGTGGCGAGAGCGTCACCGAAGCCCCGGTTCATCTCTTGCTTGAGTGTGAGATTGCGTCCCGGTCGCTGGCCCATCTGCAGGTCACCCCCTCGTCGCGGCAGACCTTGTGAATGATTTCGCAATCTATCGGAGCGATTCGCGGAACACCAAATTTGGATGTTTGGTGCTAAGCGGATCGCACCCTACCGGCTGCGCTGATCGCGCTCCCAGTCTGGACGCGAGCTTCGGAGCCGGTGCGCGCGCTGGCGCTGGCGCCACCCGCAGGGATCCTCGGCGTGCCATCGGCGAGTGCGGGATCGGGTCGTGTCGTAGAAGAGCAGATCACACTCGGGCCGAGCGCAGCGCCGCAGCCGGTCGGGCTCCAGGACGTCGAGCTCCTCGATGACGCGCCGGGCCAGCCGCGCCGTCAGGGACGGGTCGGTCCAGACCAGCCGGCATCGCGGTTCTCCACCGGCCACGGAGATCTCGATGGTGGCGTAGCTCCCGGCCGCCAGGGCATTCAGCTCCGTACAGTCGACGGTATCAGCGGCGAGGATCGCGTCGGCCGCGTGGACCGCCGCCCGCTGCAACCGGCGTAGGTCGGCCAGATCCTCAGCCGGGACCACGCCGTCGACCGCTCCAGCCAATTGCGCGGATGCAACAGGCGCGTCAGGCAGGATCGGTTCGACGTAGGCGACGGCCACGCCGGACGGCCGCCGCGGCCGGCCCAGGTTGGCCAGAAGGACTAACGCCTGGGGGCTCCCCGTGGGATCAACCACCCGCACGCGTGGCGAGGATGCGACGTCGAGGCTCGACCACGAGGTTGTTCGCGGCGAGGGCGTTCGGGTGGTCGGAGTAGAGCCGAAGCGACTCGTCGGCATGCTCCTGGCTCGCCCACCGGCTCACCACCAGCAGGTGCCCCGGATCGTCGGCATCCACGAGCAACTCGTGGTCGAGGTAGCCCTCGAAGCGGGGCATGTCCTGCCAGATGGCCTCGGTCACCGCTCGCCCCGCCGCGGCCTGCGCTGCGCGGAACCGCGACTCCCATATGACGTAGATCGACACGCTTCCTCCTCTTGTCACGGTCTAAGCTGACAATAGACCGTGAGAACCGGGAGGCTCAACATGATCAGCCGCGTGTGGCACGGCTACGCCCGCCGCGACACTGCCGACGCGTACGAGGCGCTGCTGCGCGAAGAGGTCATCACGGGCATCGAGGCCCGGTCGATAGACGGGTTCCGGGAGATCCAGGTGTTCCGCCGCGACCTCGGCGACGAGGTCGAGTTCATCACCGTCATGTGGTTCGACTCGTTGGACGCCGTCCGAGCCTTCGCCGGCGAGGACCACGAAGCTTCGGTGGTGCCACCCGCGGCTCGTGAGCTGCTCGCACGCTTCGACGAGCGGTCCCAGCACTACGAGGTACGCGAGCGGCGGATCCCTGGTCAGCGGGTGGGCTGATCGCGCTCCCAGTCCGGGACATGCCAGGGGTCCGGGGTGCCGCTGGCCTCGGCGTGGCCGTTGCCGTTGGCGCGGCGGGCGTCCCAGCCGGGAGCCATGACCGTGTAGAGCAGCAGGGCCAGCGCGGCGACGCCCAGGGGGATCAGGCCGGCGCTGTCCCCGGTGTACACCGGGACCAGCACCGCGGCGGACAGCAGGCCGGTCCAGGCCCAGAGGATGAGCACGGCGCGGCGCTGCCCGTGGCCGAGGCGCATCAGGCGGTGGTGCAGGTGGCCCTTGTCCGCGAGGGTCAGCCCGGCCCGGCCTTTGGCCCGGCGGAACAACGCCCAGGCGGTGTCCACTATGGGCACCCCCAGGATGACGAGGGGGAGGAACAGCGGGGCGAAGAAGAAGAACGTCTGGCCGCGGACCTCGGCGTCGGTGTTCCCGCCGATGGCGATCGTGGACGCGGCCATGAGCAGCCCTAACGAGAGCGCGCCGGCGTCACCCATGAAGATCTTGGCCGGATGGAAGTTCCAGGGCAGGTAGCCCAGGCACGCGCCGACGACGCAGGCGGCGATCAGGGCGCCGATGTTGTCGTCGCTGATGATCGAGCCCTTGTTGTCCAGGTGCTCGGCGAACATGAGGATGGCCCCGGCGGCGATGAGGATGACGCCCGCGGCCAGGCCGTCCAGCCCGTCGATCAGGTTCACCGCCTGGGCCATGCCCACCACCCACAGCACGGTGATCAGAGTCGACAGGTCCGGCGGCAAGGCCACCAGACCGACGAACGGGATGCGGAAGAACAGGATGGCGACGCCCGAGATGGCGAGGATGCTGCCGGCCAGCACCGACCCGGCCGTCTTGGCCGGGGCCGACACCTCCCTAAGGTCGTCGAGCTGGCCGACCGTGTACATCGTCAGCAGGGCCAGCACCACGCCGAGGGGCGGGGCGATGGTGCGGAACACCGCGGTGAACTCGCCGGTCAGCCAGGCCACGAGCAGCCCGACCAGCACGCCGGCCACGATCCCCGCCCCGCCCAGGATGGGCGTGGGCCGGGGATGGTCGCGGCGGGCGTCGGGGTGTTGCAGCGCGCCGACGCGGAACGACAGCGCCCGCAGCAGCGGCATGGACGCGAAGGTGACGGCGAACGCCGAGACGATGACGGCGATGTACCCGATCACGCCGGGTAGGGCGCGAACTTCGAGCAGAGCGCGAGGACCTCGTCCCGCACCGCCGCGACCTCGGCCTCGTCCTCTCGGCCGACGAGCGCGCGGTGGATGAGGTCGGCCACGTCTGCCATCTCCGCTTCGCGCATGCCCTGGGTGGTGACGGCGGGGGTGCCGATGCGCAGGCCGCTCGTGATGTATGGCGGCCGCGGGTCGTCGGGCACGGTGTTCTCGTTGAGGCTGATGCCGGCCCGGTCGAGCGCCAGGCGCGCCTTCTTGCCCGACACGTCGGGGTCGAAGCTGCGCATGTCGACCAGCATCAGGTGGTTGTCGGTGCCGCCCGACACCAGCCGCAGGTCGTGGCCCGCCAGGCCTTCGGCCAGGGCCGCGGCGTTGCGCACGATCTGGTGGGCGTACTCCGTGAACTCGGGCTGGGCGGCCTCGTGGAAGCACACCGCCTTGGCCGCGATGACGTGGTCGAGCGGGCCACCCTGCAGGCCCGGGAACACCGACTTGTCGATGCGCTCGCCGACCTCGGCCCGGCCCATGATGGCCCCGCCCCGCGGGCCGCGCAGGCTCTTGTGGGTGGTGATGGTGACCACATCGGCGTAGGGCACCGGGCTGGGGTGGACCCCGCCCACGATCAGGCCGGCGATGTGGGCGGCGTCGAACATGAGCAGCGCGCCGACCTCGTCGGCGATGGCCCGGAACGGCGCGGCGTCGATGATGCGGGGATAGGCGGTGGCGCCGGTGACGATCAGCTTGGGCCGGTGCTCGAGCGCCAGGTCGCGGACCTGGTCCATGTCGATGCGCTCGTCCGACGGCGTCACGCCATAGGACACGAAGTGGTAGAGCTTGCCGCTGGCGTTGACCGGCGAGCCGTGGGTCAGGTGGCCGCCCTGGTCCAGGCGCAGGCCCAGCACCGTGTCACCCGGCTCGAGCAGGGCCATGTACACGGCCATGTTGGCGTTGGCGCCCGAGTGCGGCTGCACGTTGGCCCATTCGGCGCCGAACAGGGACTTGGCTCGCTCGCGGGACACGTCCTCGACCTGGTCGATGACCTCGTTGCCGCCGTAGTAGCGCTTGCCCGGGTAGCCCTCGCTGTACTTGTTCGTGAGGACGGTGCCGGTGGCGCGCAGCACCGCGGGCGAGACGAAGTTCTCGCTCGCGATGAGCTGCAGGGTGGTGTTCTGGCGCTCGACCTCGCGCTCGATGAGGCCGAACAGCTCGTCGTCGGGAGTGGTGGGCCAGCTCATGGCGGTTCCTAGTAGCTCTCGATCTCGTGGATCTGGGCGATGCGACGCTCGTGGCGACCACCCTCGAACGGGGTGATCAGCCACAGTGTCAGGATCTCGTCGGCCAGCTCGGGGGCCACGATGCGGGCCCCGATCGCCAGGACGTTGGCGTCGTTGTGCTCGCGCGACATACGCGCCGTGTACAGATCGTTGCACAGGGCCGCCCGCACGCCGCGCACCTTGTTGGCCGCGATCTGCTCCCCCTGGCCCGAGCCGCCGAGCACGATGCCCCGGTCGGCGTCGCCCTTGACCACGGCCCGGCCCACCTCGGCGCAGATCGGCGGGTAGTCGACCGAGTGGACGGCGTCGTCGGTCCCGTAGTCGGTCACCTCGTGGCCCAGCGAGAGCAGCGTCTCGGACAGGTGCGCCTTGAGGCCGAAGCCCGCATGGTCGGATCCGATGGCGACGCGCACGTCAACTCCGTAGGTCGGTGGTGGTGGAGACGCCGGTGAGCAGCCCGACGAACCGTTCGAGCAGGTCGTCCAGCTCGTCCGCGGTGTCCTCGTACTCGGCGCGGGGGCGGCCCACGGGATCGGCGATGTCGTCGGCGGGGTCGTCGGCCACCAGGTCGCGGGGGCGGCGGCCGGCACCGACCCGGCCGAGCCAGGCGGCCATGGGCTCGCTCGCCTCCCGGCCGCCCGCTTGCTCGCCGCGGCGCACGAACTCCTTGAGCGTGAACGTGCGCTCGAGGGGGGCGTCGTAGACCACGCACGCCTCGCGCACGTGCTGGCGGGTCATGCCCAGGACCAACTCGGTGGTGCCGACCATCTCGTGGTCGAGCGTACGGCTGACGTGCTCGCTGATGTCGACGCCCCGGGCCGCCATGGTGGCGACGGCGTCCGCGGTCGCGGGGGCGCCGCCGGGCAGCAGCCCGGCCGACCCCACCTGGGCGCCGACGCCCGCTCGGGCGAGAAGCCTCCGTAGCAAGCCTTCGGCCATGGGGGATCGGCACTGGTTGGCGGTGCACACCAACAGGATGTCGATGCGCTTGATTGTAGGTTGGCCATCCGAAAGGAGAGACATGACACCCGACGCGCGCACGCCCGTACTCGTCGGGGCCGGCCAGTGGAGCAACCGCGTAGACCGCGGCGATCCCGCGGTCGAGCCTCTGGACATGATGGCCGAGGTCCTCCGTCGAGCGGCCGCGGACGCGGGGGCCCGCTCCGGAGCCGACCTGCTGACCGGGGCGGACGCACTGCGGGTGGTGTCGATGTTCTCCCGCCGCTACCGCAACGCGGCCCAGCTGGTGGCCGACCGGATCGGCGCCTCCCCTCGCGACCTGGCGCACAGCCCGGTGGGCGGCAACGAGCCTCAGGCGCTGGTGACCCAGGCCTGCCTGGACATCGCCGCGGGCGACGCGGACATCGTGCTGATCTGCGGCTGCGAGGCGTGGCGCACCCGCAGCGCGACGCCCCGCGAGGAGCTGGGCTGGACCGTCGAGGCGCCCGACGCCCCCGAGGCCCGCCACACCGCCCCGGACCGCGACCTCAACAACCCGGCCGAGGTGGCCCGCGGGCTGTTCATGCCCACCCAGATCTACCCCCTGTTCGAGCAGGCCCTGCGCCACGCCGCGGGTCGCTCGGTCGACGAGCACCTCGTGGCGGTCAGCGAGCTGTGGGCCGGGTTCTCGGCCGTGGCCGCGGGCAACCCCCACGCCTGGATCCAGGAGCGGTGGAGCGCCGAGGACATCCGCACCGCCGGGCCGGCCAACCGCTGGATCAACTGGCCCTACACCAAGGTCATGTGCTCCAACAACGCGGTCGAGCAGGCCGCGGGGCTGATCCTGTGCGCGGCCGAGCGGGCCACGGCGCTGGGCGTGCCCCGTGACCGCTGGGTGTTCCCGTGGGCCGGCACCCAGGCGCATGACACCTATGCGGTCTCGCACCGGCCCGACCTGTGCTCGTCGGGCGCCATCCGCCTGGCCTCCCGGCGCCTGTTCGCCCTCGCCGGTGCCGGCGTGGACGACGTCGCCCATGCCGACCTGTACTCGTGCTTCCCCTCGGCGGTGCAGATCGGCGCGGCGGAGATCGGCCTGCCCCGGGACCGGCCCCTCACCGTCACCGGCGGCCTCTCCTTCGCGGGCGGGCCATGGAACAACTACGTGACCCACGGGGTCGCCACCATGGCCGGCGTGCTGCGGTCCGACCCGGGCACGCTGGGCCTCGTCACCGCCAACGGCGGCTACGTCACCAAGCACGCCCTGGGGCTCTACTCCACCGAGCCGCCCCCGGGCGGGTTCCGCGCCGAGGACGTCCAGCCGGAGGTCGACTCGCTGCCCACCCGCGAACTGTGCGAGGAGCCCGACGGCCCCGCCACCATCGAGTCGTGGGTGGTCGCCCACGACCGCGACGGCAACCCCGAACGCGCCATGGCCGCCTGCCTCCTGGACGACGGCCGCCGCGCCTGGGCCGCTACCGACGACGCTGACACGGTGGCCGAGCTCCGGTCGGGCGAGGAGCAGATCGGCCGAGCCGTCAAGCTCAGTCCGGACGGCGTCCTGCGCCTGTAGCGGCCTCGACCCGGGCCAGGACGCGGAGGGCGTTGGCGCCGAGGATCCCCTCGACCTCCCGGTCGTCGAAGCCGCCGTCGAGCAGGGCGGCCGTGAGCTTGGGCAGGTCGCTCTCGCCCTCGTACCCGGCCATGACGGCGGGGACGCCGTTCATGTCGGTGCCGATCGCCAGGTGCTCGGGACCGATCGTGCCGGCGATGTGGCGGCCGTGAGCGATGAGGTCGTCGATGGTGTGCACGCCGACGCGCCGGGCCCGGTACGGCCACAGCCCGACCACGCCGCCGGTCGAGGCGATCGCCCGCAGCTCGTCGTCGGCGAGGTAGCGGGCGAAGTCCTGCACGGCTCGGGCCCCGCTGTGCGACGACACGACCGGCGCGGTCGCCACGTCGACCACGCCGAGCAGGGTGGCCCGGTCGGCATGGGCGACGTCGACCATCACCCCGAGCCGGTTCATGCGCTCGACCACCCGCGCGCCGGTCGGGCTGAGGCCCGGCGAAGCGTGCCGCCGGACGGGCACTGGCCCGGCGTAGTGCTGCCACGGCAGGCACGTGGTGCCGAGGGTGTTGTCGCGCAGGTGGACCAGCACGATCACGCGGACGCCCCGCTCGTGCCACGCGTCGATCCGGTCGACCTCGTCGCCCACCGCGTCGGCGCCTTCCACCCCGAGCATCACGGCGGGCACGCCTCGGGCTCGGGCCGCCGTCAGGTCGTCGAGCGACCGGGCGATCACCGCGCCGGCCTCTGCGGCCTGGCGTTCGATCAGGCTGAGCTGGGCCTCGACCGCTTCCCAGGGGCTCCGGCCGACGTACCAGCGGGTGACGATGGGATCACCGACCGCCTTGGCGACCGCGGCATCGACGCCCGCCCTCGGCAGCACGTCGAAGCCGACCTCCGCCGGCGCCCGGACGGTGACGCCGCGCCAGACGGCCCGGAACGGGCGCGGGACGAAGCCGGGGCCGTGGGTGTGCAGGTCGAGCACGAACGAGTCGCGATGGAGCCGGTCGGCGTTCATGCCTCGAACACGACCGTCCGCTCACTGACCGTCGCGGGAGGCGCGCCATGGCCGTCCTCGGCCCGCTCCGCGTGGCGCAGCAGGTGCCAGATGGCGTTGCCCAGCAGGTCGAGTTCGGTCGACGCGTAGTGCTCGCCCCCGAGGCTGCGGGTCCGCTCTGTCTGCCGGGCCAGGGCGCGGGCGTCCTGGCGGAGGATCTGCCTTCCTCGCTGTCGCACCACCGGTCGCACGATCGACGAGGGCAGCCGGCTCTGGAACCGGACGACGAACCAGGCGCGAGTCCGGAACGGCGACAGCGGCAGGTGGACGATGGTGTTGACGATCCGGAACCAGCCGTCGACGGCGTACTCGATCTGCGCGACGGAGGGGAGGAAGAAGCGGTCCCAGTGGTCGAAGGTCCGCCCCGCGCCCTCGCTCAGCCGGACCGGGCCCATGCCGACCGGCTCCCCGAGGTACTGCACCTCGACCCCGTCGTCGACCGGCCGGCGTACCGCGGTGATGGCGTGGGGCTTGCCACCCCGGAAGATCCCGCGATGCAGGAACGCCGTGTGCGGGACGTCGAGCGCGTTCTCCAGCGAGGCATGCAGGGTGCAGTCGAGGTCGCTCCGGAACACCACCTCGCCCGCGCCCGGGCCTGCGAGCACAGGGAGGGCGAAGGGGCGCCGGGTCGGCTCGCTCTCCGGCTCACCCCAGGCCCACACGATGCCGTCCTGCTCGACCGCCGCGTGCGCCCGAACGTGCCGGGTGTCCGCCCCGGCCGCCCGGTCTCCGGCGAGCCCGGGGACGCGCACGCAGTGCCCGGCGCCGTCGTAGCACCAGCCGTGGTAGCCGCACTCGAGCACACCGCCGCTCATCCGCCCGAGCGAAAGGGGGTAGTTGCGGTGGGCGCAGCGGTCGAGCAGCACGGCCGGCGCACCAGCCCCGTCCCGGAACACCACCATTGGGGTGTCCATGAGCGTGACCGCCAGCGGTCGCCGGCCCAACTCCGACGATCTCGCTACCGGGTACCACCAGCGCTTCGGGAACGCCACGGAGTACGACCCGGTCTCCATGCGCCCATCATGCCCAGGACAGGCCCTAGG
>DASRJN010000115.1:0-9031 GCA_035649455.1 Acidimicrobiales bacterium | reverse complement strand
CGCGCTCGCCACCCGGGACTGGCGTCCCATGCACCACGACCGGGACTTCGCCGTCGAGCGCAACGGGGCCCAGGACATCTTCCTCAACACGCCCAACCAGCAGGCGTGGCTCGAGCGCTTCGTCACCGACTGGACCGGCCCGCGGGGCCGCCTGGGCTGGATGCGCTTCCGCATGCTCGACTCGGTCTACCCGGGCGACACCATGACCATCACCGGCACGGTCGAGTCACGTGACCGCGACGCCGCCGGCTGCGGCTGGGCCCGCGTCGCCGCCCGCGTGTGGGCGGGCGACCGCCTGTGCACCACCGCCGGCCTGCGCATCGCCGTGCCCCTCTCCGCCGACGACAACCCCTGGCGCCGCCGCGGTGACCAGTGGGTCCCCAAGGAGACCTAGTGCTCGACCTCGACTTCACGCCCGAGCAGGACATGCTGCGCGCCATGGTGCGCGGCCTGTGCGCCGAGCACGCGCCCCTCACGGTGGTCCGCGGCTTGGAGGACGACCCGGTCGGCATCGCCGCCGACCTGTGGAAGCGGCTCGCGGCGGCCGACCTGTGCGGCCTGCTCGTCCCGGCCGAGCACGGCGGGGCGGGCATGACCGCGCTGGACGGCGTGGTCGTGTACCAGGAGCTCGGCCGGGCGCTCGCGCCCACGCCCCACTTCGTGAGCTGCGTGGTCAGCGCCGGGGCCCTGGTCGCGGGAGGGACCGACGCCCAGCGCGCCGAGTGGCTGCCCCGGGTGGCGGCGGGCGAGGCCGTGCTCACGCCTGCGTGGCTGGAGCCGGACGGCGGCTTCGGGCCGCGCAGCGTCCGGGCCCGGGCCATCCCGGACGGCGACGGCTTCCGGCTGAGCGGGACCAAGCGTCACGTCGCCTTCGCCGCGGCCGCCGACCGCCTGCTGGTGCCGGCCCGGACCGGCGATGACCCGGACGAGGTCGACCTGTTCCTGGTGGCGCCCGACGCGCCCGGGGTCACGCTCACCCAGCAGCTGTCGCTGGCGTCGGACAGCCAGTACCGGGTCGACCTCGCCGGCGTGCGCGTCGACGAGGTCGCGCGGCTGGCGGGAGGGTGGGCGGCCTGGGAGGACGCCCGGGACGACGCCTTGATCCTGCTGGCCGCCTGGGCGGTGGGGGCCGCCGACCGCGTCCAGGAGATCACCGTCCAGTACGCCAAGGACCGCGAGCAGTTCGACAAGCCCATCGGCGCCTTCCAGTCGATCGCCCACTACCTGGCCGACCGCCAGGCCGAGCTGGACGGGGCCCGCACGCTGGTCCACGAGGCGGCGTGGGCCCGGGCCACCGGCCGGTCCGTGGCCCGGCTCGCGCCGATGGCCAAGCTGTTCGCCGCCAAGGTGGCCCGCGACCTGACGGCCACCGCCGAGCAGATCCACGGCGGCAACGGGTTCACCGTCGACTACGACGTCCAGCTCTACTTCCGCCGGGCCAAGGCCCTGCAGGTCTCGTGGTGGGACGACCGGTACCTTGAGGAGATGATCGCGGCGGACGTGCTGAGAGTCCCATGACCAGCGGCACCATCGCGGTGTGCACGCGGGACCGGGCCACCGTCCTGCCGCAGTGCCTCGCGAGCCTGGACGCCCAGCTCACCGAGCCGGGCCAGGTGGAGGTGCTGGTGGTCGACAACGGCTCGTCCGACGGTACTGCCGGCCTGCTGGCCCACTGGCGGGATGAGGGCGACGGCCGCCGGGTGATCCGCGAGCCCCGGGTCGGCCTGTCCCGGGCTCGCAACGCCGCGCTGGCGGGCTCCGACCGCGACGTCGTGCTGTTCCTCGACGACGACGCCCTGGCCCCGCCCACGTGGGCCCGGGCCCACCTGGCGGCCTACTCCGCCGAGCCCGACGTGGGCAGCGTGGGCGGGCCGGTCGGCGTGGTGTGGCCCTCGGGCCGCCCCGCTTGGATCGGCCCCGCGCTGGACATGTGGTACAGCGCCCTCGACCTGGGCGACGAGGCCGGGCCCTTCCCCACCGAGCACGGGCCCTACGGCACCAACATGTCGGTGCGGCGGGCCGCGGCGCTGGCGGTCGGCGGGTACGACCCCCGGCTGGGGCGGCGGGGCGCCAAGCTGCTGTCCTCCGAGGAGCCCGACCTCACCCGCCGGCTCGAGGCCGGGGGCTGGGCCATCCGCTACGAGCCCGAGGCCGCCGTCGTTCAGCAGGTGCTGCCCGAGCGGCTGGAGAAGCGCTGGCTGGTGCGCCGAGGCTGGGCTCAGGGCATCAGTAACGCCCGCCGCGGCGTGCTCGGCGACCAGCCGACGCGGCGCGAGCGCCTCCGCCGGGCGGCCGGCGAGATGCGCGAGACCCGCGAGGCGCTGGCCGACCGCCGGCAGGCCGATCGCGACGACCTGGCTCCGGTCGTGCGGACCGCGGTGCACGCCTCGGCCGCGCTGGAGCTGCTCCGCTCGTCGCTGGCGCCCCGGTCATGAGCACCACGCCCCTGTCGGTGTGCTGCCTGACCGGGGACGATCCGGCCATGGTGGCCGCCGCCCTGGGCGTGCTGCGCGACGTCGCCGGCGAGATCCTGGTGGCGGTGGACAGCCGGGTCGACCCCACGGGCCTGACGCCCCTGCGGGACGTGGCCGACCGCGTGGTCCGCTTCGAGTACACCGACCCGCCCGAGTCGGCCCGGCCCTGGCTGGTGGCCCAGTGCCGCCACGACCGGGTTCTGATGGTCGACGGGGACGAGGTGGCCGGCACCGCGCTGGTCGACGCCCTGCCCCGCCTGGCCGCCGACCGCGACTCCGCCCAATTCCGGGTGCCACGGCGCTGGTGCTTCCCCGACCCGGCCCACTGGCTGGCCGAGCGGCCCTGGTGGCCCGACTACCAGCGGCGCCTGGTGGTCCGGGGCCCGGTGCTGGACTTCGACCTGGCGGTGCACGGCGGGGTGCGCGACGCCCTGCCGGCCCGCTATCTGGACGAGCCGCTGTACCACCTGGCCTGCGTGGTCACGCCGTTCGCGGCGCGCCGAGCGCGGGTCCGGCGCTACGAGGCCCAGCGCCCGGGGCTGGTGGCGGTGGGCGGCGGGCCCCTGAACGACACCCTCTACGTGCCCGAGCACTTCGCCACCCTGCGCCCCGAGCCCGTCCCCGAGGAGGACGCCGTCGTGCTGGCGGCCGTGCTGGCGGCCCGGGGCCGCGCCGCCACCGGCGACGACGCGGGCCGCGGCCTGCCGGTCGTGAGTGCGGCCGAGATCGCCGAGCACCGCCGGGCCGATCCCCTGGCCGCGCAGGGCTACCAGGCCAAGCTGGCGGTGGCGGAGATCGATCGCCGAACCGAACCCGGCAACGACACGTACTTGATGGTAGAGGTGACCAACACGGGATCGGCACCGCTGCCGCACCGGGACGGTCCGGGAGTACGGCTGCGGGTCGGCGCCCGCCTCCTCGACCGGGACAACGGCGTCCCGGTCGGCGGGTGGGCGCTGACCCCGCTGCCCGGAGACGTCCCGCCCGGCGAGAGCCGGCTGATGGAGGCACTTATCCGCGTGCCTGACTCCCCAGGGGTGCACACTGTCGAGGTCGATCTCGTCAACGAGCACGCTCGCTGGTTCGGCGTCCCGGCGCGGGCGGACCTGGCGGTGGCCTCGCGTTGGGGCCGGTTCGCGCTCTGATCGTCCTACTCCCCCTGCTCTGAGAGAGGTCGCAGTGCCCGTCACGACAGTCACCACCGTGGAGGAGGCGAGGCAGCGGCTGGCGCACGCGCCTTCGCCCGTGGTCGCAGTGGCCGTCCATGACTCCTATGAGGACGCGGTGCAGTGCCTGGAGGCCATCGTCGCCCACAGCGGCGCGGGCGTGGCCGTGCTGGTGGTGGACGACGCCGGCATCGACCGCCGCATCGTCGGCCTGCTGGAGGCGTCGGCCGGTGGGGTGGCCCAGGATGTCGTGATCCTGCGCCACAGGCGGAACCGCGGGTTCGTGCGCTCGTGCAACGACGCCTTCGCGGCCACGCCCGGGCGAGACGTGGTGGTGGTCAACAGCGATGTGGTGGTCGGGCCCGAGTGGCTGGAGCGCCTGAGGTCGGCCGCCTACAGCGCGGACACGGTGGCCAGTGCCACCAGCCTCACCAATCACGGGACGATCCTCTCGGTGCCCGACCGCAACCGGCCGCGGGCCACGCTCCCCGGCGGCCTGCTGCCCGCCGAGGCCGCTCGCCGGGTGGCCGAGGCCAGCCTGCAGCTGCGCCCGTCGATCCCGACCGTCATCGGTCACTGCATGTACCTCCGGCGTCACGCCCTCGACCTGGTGGGCGGCTTCGACGAGGCGTTCGACCCCGGCTACGGCGAGGAGGTCGACTGGAGCCAGCGGGCCGTGGCCCACGGCCTGCGCCACGTGTGCGCCGACGACGTCTTCACCTACCACCGGGGCGGGGCCAGCTTCGGCGTGGCCTCCGAGGTCAAGGCCCGCCAGGACCGGCACGAGGCCATCGTGCGCCGCCGCTACCCGTGGTACGGCGAGTGGGTGGCCATCACGGAGAGCGACCCGGCCTCCCCGCTGGCCGACGCCCTCGCGACCGCCCGCCGAGCGCTGCTGGGCGTGACCATCGGCGTCGACGCCATGTGCCTCGGCCCCGATCAGATGGGCACCCAGCACATCGTGGTGGACACGCTGCGCGCCCTGGCCCGCCATCCGGGGATCGACCACCTCGTCGCCTTGGTGCCGCCCACGGCCCCGGCCTACGTGGACGAGCTGAGGGCCGAGCTGGCGGGCGTCGAGTTCGTGGAGGTGGATCGGATCGACCTCACCCAGCTCGCGGCCTCGGTCGACCTCGTCTACCGGCCCTACCAGGTCACCAGGCTGGCCGACGTCGCCCTCCTGGAGCGGGTGGCCGAGCGCTTCGTGGTCAACCAGCTCGACACCATCGCCTTCGAGAACGCGGCCTACTTCGCCTCCGACCGGCACTGGCTCGCGTACCGGGACGCCACCCGGCTCGCGCTGGAGCTGGCCCACGGCGTGGCCTTCCTCAGCGAGTCCGGCCGGCGGGCCACGCACGCCCAGGGCCTGCTGAGCGGGCGGGCGGCCGAGGCGGTGGTGGGCTGCGGGGTGGACGGCGCTCCGGGCACCGAGGACGGGCCCGACGCCATGCCCACCGGGCTCCGCCCCGACGACGAAGGCTTCGTGCTGTGCCTGGGCGCGTCCTACCTGCACAAGAACCGGCCCTTCGCGGTCGAGGTGTGGACCGAGCTGAGGCGCCGCGGCTGGGAAGGCCGCCTGGTGCTGGCCGGGCCAACTCCGCCGCACGGCAACTCGTTGGCCCGGGAGGCCGAGCTGCGCCTGGGCCTCGGCGAGGACCTCCGGGCCGACCTGGTCACGCTCGGCACCGTGAGCGAGGACGAGAAGCGCTGGCTGTACCGGCGGGCCGCCCTGGTGCTCTACCCGTCCTCGGTGGAGGGCTTCGGGCTGGTGCCCTTCGAAGCCGCCCGCTTCGGCGTGCCCACCCTGTCCACCCGCTGCGCCGGGCTCGACGAGGTGCTGCCGCGGGGACTGACCGTGCTCGACGGGTTCGACGTCGCCCGCGGCGCCGACGCGGCCTGGGGCCTGCTGCACGACCGGGTGGCGGCCAAGGAGCTGGTGGAGGCCCTGCGGGTCGAGGCCGAGTCCCATCCGTGGGACGCCACCGCGGCGCGCCTGGTGGCGTTGTTCGGCGAAGCGCTCCGCCGCCCCCGCGGGAGGGTGCTGGGGGTGGAGGGCGAGGGCGAAGACCCACTCGGCGTCCTGCCCCGGCGGCCCCGCCGCCATGCGCCCTCGGAGTGGGGCGCGGCGCTGGAGCGGATGGTGCACGCGGTCATCGACCGCCCCACGCTCAAGCAGCGCCTGTCACCCGACGGCACCCGCCGCCAGCACGCGGCGCGGGTGGTCATCGGCCGCGCCCGGCGCCGCCTGGGCTGACGGCGACAGATCTGCGTCAGATCTTCTTCGCAGACTGGTCGCGCGCTGTTGAAGCGCGGGCAACGGAGACGACACATGGTGGTGGGAACACAGGAGGAAGTTTCCACACATGGGTCGACATGAGCTCTGGGTCGAGCTGGCCGACACGCCTGGCAACCTGGCGGCCGTGGCGGCCGGCATGGCCGCGTGCGGCGCCAACATCCTCCACCTCGACGTGCACGCGGGCGGCGAGGCCACTGTCGTGGACCGGCTCGTGGTCCAGGTGGCCGACGAGCGCAGCCACGAGCTGGCCGAGGCCGCGGCCCGCTGTGGCGCCACCCTGCTCGACCTGGACGATGCCGACCCCGACGTGCTGGTCGACGACGTGGTGCGGGCGCTCGACGCCGCGCATCTCCTCGTGGCCGGCGCCGGGCCCGAGGCCCGCAGCGAGGCCATCCGCCGCCTGATCCCGGCCGACGAGGTCCGCGTCGAGACCGTCACACTGAAGGCGGGATCGGCGGGCTCGCCCGTGGTGGATGCGCTCGACCGGACCGATCCCTCGGGCTTCGGCGCGCCCTGGCTGGTGGTCGTGCCCTACGACCACGACGGTGTGCAGGAGGTCGCGGTCCTGCGCCGGTGGGGGCGGCGCTTCACCGCCACCGAGGCCGCGCGCTGCCGGGCGCTGCTCCGCCTGGCTGCGCAACTGCACTCGATGGCCCAGGCCCGCGCCGCGGCACCGGCCCCCACGGCGGTGAGCCGCCCCTCGACGACGCTGGAGCGCCTCGTGGTGCTCCCCGACGGCGGGCTGGTCCGCCTGCGGCACCTGGGGGCCGGCGACCGGGACGCGGTCGAGGCCTACCGGGCCCGCTGCTCGTTCCCGGTGCCTGAGGTCGACGACGGCATGCTGCGCAACGACGGTCGCGGTCACGTGGGCCTGGCCGCGCTGGTCGGCGCCGACATCGTGGGCATCGCCCGCCACGACGACGCGCAGCTCGCAGTGGGAGTCGAGGACCGCCACCAGCGCCGAGGCATCGGCACTCTCCTGGTCACCGAGCTGTCGCGCCTGGCGGGCTCGTCGCCCGATGTCCCCGCCACGGCGTGACCGTCACATCCGGTGGCGCGCCCAGGCGTCGCGCAGGTCGCGCATGGGCACGCCCGCGGCGAGCAGCGCGCCGAGGATGTTGTTGCACTCCAGGCGGACCAGCGCCCGGCTGCACCCGACGGTGGCGGCCACCTGCTCGTGGGTCGCGGGCGGGTGGCCGCGGGCCATGGACGCCACATACGCGTCCAGGATGGCCCGCTGGCACCCAGTGCCATGGCGCGCCTGCCCATCGTGCCGTCCATGATGGGGCTCCACCGCCGTCGACCCCGTCCCGGAACGCCGGGTCGACGGCGGTGGTCGACCGGCGAATCTGACGACCCGTCAGGGAGCTGGCTACCGTGCGGGATATGACCGACGAGCAGCTCCTCGTGCGCGAGGACGGCGGCGTGGCATGGCTCACGCTCAACCGGCCCGACGCCGCCAACGCCCTCACGCCCGACCAGCGGGACGAGCTGGTCGACCGGTTGGACGAGGCGGGCGAGCGGGTCGAGGTGCGGGCGGTAGTGCTCACCGCCACCGGTCGCCACTTCTGCACGGGCGCCGATCTGCGCGCGAACCAGGGCCCGAGTGGCCCGCTGCGCAGCAGCAAGAGCGGGAAGCATGTCCCCGGGCCGGTCCGGCCGGACGGGGCGCCCGAGCGGGTCGTCGGCGACGTCGCCCGCATGCTGGCCGGCGGGGCCCAGCGGCTGATCGCCGCCATCGCCGACTGCGACAAGCCGGTCATCGCCGCGGTGAACGGCACCGCGGCCGGCATCGGGGCGCACATGGCGCTGGCCTGCGACCTCGTGCTGGCGGTCGAGGAGGCGCGCTTCATCGAGGTGTTCGTGCGCCGGGGCCTCGTGCCCGACGGCGGCGGGGCCTGGCTGCTGCCCCGGCTGGTGGGACTGTCCAAGGCCAAGGAGCTGATGTTCTTCGGCGACGACCTGGGAGCGGCCGAGGCCGAGCGGCTGGGCCTGGTCAACCGGGTCGTCCCCGCCGCTTCCCTGGAGAAGGTGGCCACCGAGTGGGCGGGCCGCCTGGCCGCGGGCCCGACCCGGTCCATCGGGCTGACCAAGCGGCTGCTCAACCGCTCGCTGGAGACCGACCGGGCCACCGCCTTCCGCGAGGAGGCCCTGGCCCAGGAGCTCAACATGACCACCCACGACGCCAACGAGGGCGTCGCCGCCTTCGTAGAGCGCCGCGACCCGGCGTTCCGGGGCTGGTGATCGGGGCGTCCCGGGCCCCGGCGGTAGGGTCTGGCCCCGTGGGTCGCTGGGGTCGTCGGGCGGGGCAGGTGGCGCTGGTCGCCGCGGCCGGAGCCGCGGTTGCCATCGCGGTGACCGCCAGGCGCCGCGGCACAGGGTCGGGGGCGGGGCCGGAAGGACCGGTGCGCGGCCGCACCACGCTCCAGCGCCGCGCCCACCTGGCGCGCTTGGGTGGCCGGGCCGGGGCAGACTTCGCCCGGCACCGTGCCCGCCGGGTGTTCGCCGGAGCCGCGCGCCAGGCCGAGCTGGACCAGGAGTTCGAGCTTCGCACCGCGGCCCAGGTGGCCGAGGCCCTCGGGAACATGAAGGGCGCCTTCATGAAGCTGGGGCAGATGGCGTCCTACCTGGACGTCGGCCTGCCGCCGCACGTCCGCGAGGCGCTGGCCGGGCTGCAGCAGGACGCCCCGCCCATGTCGGCCGAGCTCGCCGCGGGGGTGGTCGAGCGCGAGCTGGGCGCCCCGCCCGATCGCCTGTTCCTGGAGTGGGACCCGGTGCCCATCGCTTCCGCCTCCATCGGGCAGGTGCACCGGGCCATCACCCGTGATGAGCGCCCGGTGGCGGTCAAGGTCCAGTACCCGGGCGTGGACGACGCCATCCGCTCCGACCTGGACAGCGCGGGCCTGATCTTCGGAGCCATGGGCCTCGCCCTGCCCGGCTTCGACCCGGCGCCCGTGGTGGACGAGATCCGGTTCCGGGTGACCGAGGAGCTGGACTATCGCCTCGAGGCCCAGAACACCCAGCTGTTCGCCGACTTCTACCGCCACCACCCCTTCATCTCCGTGCCCGACGTCGTGCCCGAGCTGTCGTCGGCC
>DASRJN010000114.1:0-3833 GCA_035649455.1 Acidimicrobiales bacterium | reverse complement strand
GCCCGCTTCGACGAGATGCGACCCGGCTGCTACGACATCGACGCCAGGGTCCGGGACATGGACGCCGGCGGGATCTGGGCGTCGCTGTGCTTCCCGTCGCTCATCGCCGGGTTCTGCGGTGCGGTGTTCTCGCAGAGCAAGGACCCCGATCTGGGTCTGGCCTGCCTTCGGGCCTGGAACGACTGGCACCTGGAGGTCTGGGCGGGCACCCATCCGGAGCGCGTCATTCCGTTGCAGATCCCGTGGTTGAACGACCCGGTGCTGGCAGCCGACGAGATCCGCCAGAACGCGGCGCGCGGGTTCAAGGCCGTGAGCTTCGCCGAGTTCCCGGCCAGGCTGGGCTTCCCCTCGCTGCACTCCCGGCATTGGGACCCCTTCCTGGCCGCCTGCGAGGAGACCGGGACCGTGCTGTGCCTGCACACCGGATCGGCCGGCTGGGCACCGATCCCGTCCAACGACCCGCCCTTCGAGCTGTTCCCCACCCTGTTCCCGGTCAACGCGCACATCGCCGCCGCCGACTGGCTGTGGTCGGGGGCGTGCGTGCGGTACCCCGACCTGCGCATCGCCCTGTCCGAAGGCGGCATCGGCTGGGTCGTCATGCTGGCCGACCGGGTGGACTACGTGCTGGATCACTCCGCCTCGGGACAGGAGAGCGGGCACTGGCGAGGCGACCTACGCCCCAGCGAGGTGCTGGCTCGGAACTTCTGGTTCTGCACGATCGACGACCCCGGCAGCGTTGACGCCGTGCTGGCGCGGTTCGGCCCCGACCACGTCATGGTCGAGAGCGATTACCCGCACGCCGACTCGACCTGGCCGGACACCCCGCAGGTCGTGGAGCGCAACTTCGGTCACCTGGACGCCGACACAATGCGCAAGATCCGCTACGGGAACGCGGCCGCGCTGTTCGGGCACCCCGAGCCACGGGAGGACGTGTGATGGTCGACCTGTCGATCGAGCGCGGGTACGTCGTGGACGGCACGGGCAGTCCGGGACGGGTTGCCGACGTGACGGTGCACAACGGGCGCATCGTCTCGGTCAGCGAGCCCGGTCAGGGCGACGAGCCCGCGGCGCGCACGATCGACGCCACCGGGCTCGTCGTCGCTCCCGGGTTCGTCGATCTCCACACGCACTATGACGCCCAGTTGTTCTGGGACCCGTGGGCCACTCCGTCACCGCTGCACGGCGTCACCACGGTGATCGGCGGCAACTGCGGTTTCAGCCTGGCGCCCGCCGGCCCTGACCACGCCGATTACCTGACCCGCATGCTCGCTCGCGTCGAGGGCATGCCGCTCGACGCCCTGCGCGCCGGCCTCGACTGGGGCTGGACGAGCTTCGCCGACTGGCTCGATCGGCTCGACGGGCAGATCGGTGTCAACGCCGGCTTCCTGGTCGGCCACTCCGCGCTGCGCCGGGCGGTCATGGGGGAGGACGCCATCGGATGCAAGGCGGATGCGCGGCAGGTCGCCGCCATGCAAACACTGCTGCGCAGCTCACTCGCCGCCGGCGCCCTGGGCCTGTCGAGCTCCCAGGCTCCCACCCACAACGACGGGGCCGGCAACCCGGTGCCGTCCCGCTCGGCCGACACATCCGAGCTGCTCGCCCTGGCATCCACCGTGCGGGGTCAACCCGGCACGACGCTCGAGTTGATCGTCGCCGGCTGCCTCAACCGGTTCAGCGACGAGGAGATCGACCTGATGGCGTCGATGTCCAAGGCAGCCGACCGGCCGCTCAACTGGAACGTCCTGGCGGTGTCGGCCCTCGACCCCGAGGGCTGGCAGCACCAGCTCCACGCCTCCGACGTCGCCAGCCGGCAAGGCGCGCACGTGGTCGCGCTCACGATGCCGCACCTGATGCGCATCCGCCTGTCCTTCCGCAGCGGCTTCGTGCTCGACGCCCTGCCCGGTTGGGGCGACGTGATCTCCCTGCCCGTCGCCGAGCGACTGGTAGCGCTGCGCGACCCGGAGGTGCGACACCGCCTCGATGCCGGCGCCCATTCGCCCGAGGCGGGCGTCCTGGCGGGGCTGGCGAACTGGAAGGTGCTGGAGGTAGCCGAGGTGTTCGCACCGCAGAACACCGCCTACGAAGGCCGCACCATCGGCGACATCGCCGGCGAGCTGGGACGGGACCCGTTCGACGTGCTGCTCGACATCGTGTGCGACGACGAGCTGCACACCGCCCTGCGCCCCCCGGCGTTCGGGAACAGCGACGAGGACTGGGCCGAGCGAGCCCGCGCCTGGCAGGACGACCGCACCATCATCGGCGCCTCCGACGCCGGGGCCCACCTCGACATGATGTGCGGCGCCATCTACTCGACATCGCTCCTCGGTGACGGGGTGCGGGAGCGCCAGCTCATCCGCCTCGAGGAAGCTGTCCGCCAGCTCACATCGGTGCCCGCACGCCTCTATGGCCTGCGCGATCGCGGGGTGCTGAGCGAAGGCGCCCGCGCGGACATCGTCGTCTTCGACCCCACCACCATCGCCCACGGGCCCGAACGCACCCGCAACGACCTACCCGGCGGGGCTTCCCGGCTCTACGCGGACGCCGAAGGCATTGAGCACGTCCTGGTCAACGGCATGGAGATCGTGCGTCGAGGCGAGCTCACCGGCGCGCGGCCGGGCCAGGTGCTGCGCTCGGGTCGGGACACGACGACCGTCCCGGCGAGGGGCCCGGAATGAAGCCCCGCCACCCCGCCGGGACCAGGCCTCAGCGAACATGAGGGCCGCCATCCTCAGCCGGATCGGCGCACCCCTCGAGATCGACGACATGACGCTGCGCCCGATCGAGGCCCACGAGGTCAGGGTGCGGATCGTGGCCGTCGGCGTGTGCCACACCGATCTGTCCCTGGCCGACGGAACGATCCCGCAGAGCGTGCCGGCCGTACTCGGCCATGAAGCCGCCGGCGTGGTGGTCGACGTCGGCGACGAGGTGTCGAGCCTCGCGCCGGGTGATCACGCGATCCTGTCGTGGATCGCGCCCTGCCGTCGCTGCTTCTGGTGCGGGCGCGGGCAGGTCGAGCTCTGCGAGCATGGCCTCGACCACGCCTTCGCACGGCCCCACGGATCCTGGCGCGGCCAGCCGGTCGCGGCCGCTCTCGGCACCGGCACCTTCGCCGAGGAGACGATCGTCCCCGAGGCCGCGGCCCTCGCCATCGACCACGACCTTCCCCTAGAGCTGGCCGCGCTCATCGGCTGCGGCGTCGTCACCGGGGTCGGCGCGGTGGTGCACAACCCCGCGGTGCGACCGGGCGATTCGGTGGCCGTCGTCGGGTGTGGCGGCGTCGGGCTCGCCGCCATCCAAGGCGCGCGCCTGGCCGAGGCCGGGCAGATCATCGCTATCGACCGCGCGCCCGCCAAGGAACGCATGGCGCTCGACAACGGAGCCACGGACGTCATCATCGGCTCCGGGGACGTGGCGGCCGCCGTGCGGGATCTCACCGAGGGCCGGGGCGCTGACCACACCGTCGAGGCCGTCGGACGGCCGAGCACGATCCTCGACGCCTTCAACGCGTGCCGGCGCGGCGGCACCGTCACGGTGGTCGGCGCGGGGAGCACGGACGACCTGGTCAGCCTGCCGGCTCTGAGCCTCATGGTCGACGCCAAGACGCTGCGAGGCTGTGTGTACGGCGGCACTGATCCGGCACGAGACTTTCCCCGCATCGTCGCTTGGGCCGCGGCGGGCCGCCTCGATCTGCCGCGACTCGTCACCCGGTCCATCGCCCTGGAGGACGTCAATGACGCCTTCGCCGCCATGGCGACCGGCGAGGTCGCCCGCAGCGTCATCGCCATGGACCGGGCCTGAGCCCATATCCGCCTGGTCGCACGCGGCCACGGACA
>DASRJN010000113.1:0-6960 GCA_035649455.1 Acidimicrobiales bacterium | reverse complement strand
TAGTCGCGGACCCGGCGCAGCAGCCGGTTCGCGATGCGGGGCGTGCCCCGGGCCCGGCGGGCGATCTCGGCACAGCCGGGCCGGTCGATGCCGACGCCGAGGATGCCGGCGGCGCGGGCGACGATCGCCTCCAGGTCGGTGGCCGTGTAGTAGTCGAGCCGGGCGACCAACCCGAAGCGGTCGCGCAGGGGGCCGGTGATGGAGCCGGTGCGGGTGGTGGCACCCACCAGGGTGAAGCGGGGCAGGTCGAGGCGGATCGAGCGGGCGGCCGGGCCCTTGCCCAGCACGATGTCGAGCTGGAAGTCCTCCATGGCCGGGTACAGCACCTCTTCCACCGGGCGCGGCAGGCGGTGGATCTCGTCCACGAACAGCACGTCGCCGTCGTCGAGCTGGGTGAGGATGGCGGCCAGGTCGCCGGCCCGCTCCAGCGCCGGGCCCGACGTGGTCTGCATGTGGGCGCCCAGCTCGTGGGCGATGATGCCGGCCAGCGTGGTCTTGCCCAGGCCGGGAGGGCCGGAGAACAGCAGGTGGTCCGGAGCCTGGCCCCGCCGGCGGGCGGCCTCGAGCACGATGCCGAGGTGGGCCTTGAGCTCGGCCTGGCCCACGAAGTCGGCGAGGCGCCGCGGGCGCAGGGTGGTTTCCGCCACCATGTCGTCGGGGTCGTCGGGCCCGGTGCCCGGGTCGAGCACCTCCTCGCGGGTCATCGCGCCGCCGCCAGCCGCTGCAGGGCGGTGCGCAGCAGCACCGAGGCATCGCCTCCGTCACCGTCGCCGGCGAGCTCGGCGGTGGCCGTGCGGATCTCCTCGGCCGAGTAGCCGAGGCCGGCGAGCGCGTCCCGCACGTCCGCGGCCGGGGATCGTTCGCCGGTCGGAGCGCCGGACGCCACAGGGGCCGGCCCGCTGTCGTCGAGGTGCAGCCGGGACTTGAGCTCGACCAGCAGGCGGGCCGCGGTCTTCTTCCCCACCCCGGGGACCAGGCACAGCGCGGCGACGTCGTCCTCGGCCAGCACCCGCACCAGGGCCACGGGCGCGTGCACCGACAGGATGGCCAGCGCCAGCGCGGGCCCCACCCCATGCGCCCCCAGCAGGGCCTCGAACGTGACCCGCTCGTCGCGGGTGGGGAACCCGTAGAGCACCTCGGCGTCCTCGCGCACGTGGTGGTGGGTCCACACGAACACCTCGTCGCCCAGCTCGCCGAGGGACACCGCAGTGGTCGGCGACACCACGACCACGTACCCGACGCCCCCCACCTCGACCAGGACCTCGCCCGCCCCCCGATGCAACAGCCGCCCGCGCAGCGACCCGATCACCGGGTCACCCCCGTGCCGGTGGTGAGGCGGGACCGGAGCGGGGCGTGGGCGAGATGGCAGAGGGCGAGGGCGACGGCGTCGGCGGCGTCCACCGGGCGGAGCGGGGTGGCGATGCCGAGCAGGGCCTGGACCATGCGCTCGATCTGGTCCTTGCCGGCGCCGCCGAAGCCGGCCACCGCTTGCTTGACCTGGTTGGGCGAGTACTCGACCACTTCGCAGCCCGCGGCCACCGCCTCGACCATGGCCACGCCTGCGGCCTGGGCGACGGGGATAGCGGTGCGGGCATTGACCTGGAACAGCACCCGCTCCACCGCGACCACCTCGGGCCGGTGCTCGGCCAGCAGCTCCCGCAGGTCGGACTGCAGGGCGGCCAGGCGCCGGGGCACGTCCAGCGCCGGATCGGTGCGCAGCACGCCGGCGGCCACGGCGCGGGGCCGGCGCCCGGCGCGCTCCACGACGCCGTAGCCGCAGCGCGACAGACCCGGGTCGATGCCGAGCACGAACATGGGTTCGGACCCTAGCCGGTCCTCCCCCGACCCGGGTGGACCCTGTTCGCGGCCCGTTCTAAGCCGAGCGGGCGTCGGCCACTGCCGCCACCACCTCGTCGGTGGGGCGGAACGACAGCCCGGCCACGGCCCGGTGGACGTAGCGCACGATGCCCGTGGCGTCGACCACGAAGATCGACCGGCGGTAGAAGCCGACCGGCCCCAGGATCCCGTACTGCTTGCCCACCTGCTTGTCCTGGTCCGACAGCAGCGGGAAGGCGAAGCCGCCCTGAGCGTCCGAGAAGCCGTCGTGGCTCTCGACCGTCTGCGGGCTGATGGCCAGCACCACCGCGTCGACCTCGCGGAACTGGTCGATCTCGGCCGTGTAGCTGTTGAGCTGGCGGGTGCACACCGCCGTGTTGTCGCCGGGGTAGAAGGCCAGCACCACCGGCTGGCCGGCCCACTCGGACAGCGTGTAGTCGCGGTGGCCGTCGGCCGTGCCGTCGGTCCCGGGCAGTGAGAAGTCGGGAGCCTTGTCCCCTTCCTTCGGTCCAGACACGTCAGCCAGCCTCCACCGTCTCGAGGATCGTGTCAGGGATGTCGAAGTTGGCGTGCACGGCCTGCACGTCGTCGTGGTCGTCCAGCGCGTCGATCAGCCGCAGCACCTTCTTGGCCGCCTCGGTCGTGTCCAGCGCCACCGTGGTCGACGGGACCATGGTCAGGTCGGACGAGTCGACCGGGATCTCCGCCGTGTCCAGGGCGGTGCGCACCGCATGCAGGTCGGTGGGAGCCGTGGTGACCCGCCAGCTGTCGCCGTCGTCGATGATGTCCTCGGCCCCCGCGTCGGCGGCAGCCAGCATCAGCTCGTCCTCGTCCACCGAACGGGGCACGATGATCTGGCCCGTCCGCGCGAACTGCCAGGCCACGGCGCCCGGCTCGGAGATCGACCCGCCGTTCTTGGTGAAGATGTTCCGCACCTCGGCCCCGGTGCGGTTGCGGTTGTCGGTCAGCACCTCGACCATGACCGCCACCGAGCCCGGGGCATAGCCCTCGTAGGTCATCTGGCTGTAGGTGACGCCTTCCAGCTCGCCCGTGCCCCGCTTGACCGCACGCTCGATGGTGTCGAGCGGGATCGAGTTGTCGCGGGCCTTCTGGAACATCGTCCGCAGCGTGGGGTTCGTCTCGGGGTCACCCCCGCCCTCCCGGGCCGCCACCTCCACCTGGCGCAGCAGCTTCGCGAACAGCTTGCCGCGGGCCTTGTCGTTGGCGGCCTTCTTGTGCTTGATGGTCGCCCACTTGGAATGGCCGGACATCACACCACCTCGTTGAGGAACAGCTCGTGCAGGCGAGGGTCGTCGCCGAGCTCGGGATGGAACGCCGCCACGATCACCGGTCCCTGGCGGCACAGGACGGGGCGGCCCTCGACGGTAGCCAGCACTTCGACACCGGTGCCGATCCGTTCGACCACCGGGGCCCGAATGAAGGTCGCATGCATCGGCTGGTCGCCCACGCCCTCCACCGCGAGGTCGGCCTCGAAGGAGTCGACCTGGCGGCCGAAGGCGTTGCGCCGCACCGCGATGTCGATGGCGCCGAAGCAGCGCTGGTCCGCCCGCCCGTCGAGGATGTCCTGACCCAGCAGGATCATCCCGGCGCAGGTGCCGAGGGCGGGCATGCCCTCCGCGAGCCGCTCGGACAGCGGGTCGAACACGCCGGAGGACTCCAGCAACATCGACATGGTGGTCGACTCGCCGCCCGGCAGGACCAGGGCGGAGATGTCCGCGAGGTCAGCCGGTGAGCGGACTGTCACCGGCTCGGCGCCGAGACGTGCCAGCATGGAGGCATGTCGCGCCGACGCGCCCTGCAGCGCGAGTACGCCGACCTTCACCTGGGGGCCTCGTTCCTGCCGACATGAGGCCTCGATTGTACGGGCCGGGCGCCAACCGGCGAGAATCCACCGTCGACTGGGAGCTCGGCGGGGGGACACAACCGCAATCCGGAGGTTCTCCGTGCACGGCACTACCCGCACCCTGATCACCGGCCTGGCCGCGCTGGGGCTGGCCGCGAGCTCCGTGGCCTGCTCGGGCGGCCCGGACCAGGGCGCGGGAGCCGACGAGCCCACCTTCCGCCGCGCCAACGGGCAGTCGATCGCCTACGACGAGCCGGTCTCGACCACGTCCGACCTGCTGGCCCCGACGGCGGAGGGCAAGCCCTGGACGATCGTGGGCTCGTTGCTCGACCCGGACCGCGGGACGTCCGTGGCCTCGGTGTGGACGTCGGACAACGCCGAGGACTGGGACCGCAAGGACATCCGGCCCTCGCGCGCGGGCACGGGCGAGTCGATGGCGGCCGTCGCCGTCGCCGACGACGGCCTGCTGGCCGTGGGCCGCCTGGGCGACGGGGACCGCTCCGACGCGGTGGTCTGGCGGCAGGACGGCGACGACTGGAAGCAGATACGCCCCGAGGCCATGGGCGGCGACCACGAGCAGTGGGCCTTCGACGTGGCCACCGGCTCGGGCGGGATCCTGGTCGCGGGGGGCGAGAACGCGTGGGGTGAGGTGCGGGCGCGGCTGTGGTTCAGCGCGGACGGCGAGACCTGGGAGTCGGTGGACGGCGGCCCCAGCGGCCCGCTCGACACCACCGGCGAGGAGTCGGTGCGCGACATCGCCTCGTTCGGCTCGGGCTTCGTGGCCGTCGGCTCGCGCCGGGTCGACGGCGAGCAGGACGCCGTCGCCTGGCTGTCGCCGGACGGCAAGAGCTGGGAGCAGATCGACGCCCCCGACTTCGGCGGCCCGGGCCGGCAGGAGTTGTCCACCGTCGTCGACACCGGCAGCGGCCTGGTGGCCGGCGGCTACTCGACCAACGACACGGGCGCCGGCATCCCCGTCTCGTGGAGCTCGGCCGACGGCCGCACCTGGGCGGGCAGCGCCGGCGGGCCGCTGCCGCTCACCCAGAGCGACCGCCGGGCGACCTCGGACATGACGGTCCGGTCCCTCAGCGCCGACCCGGGTGGCATCCTGGCCACCGGCGGGGACCGCTGGCGGCCCGAGGTCTGGCGCTCGGCCGACGGCGGGGCCTCGTGGGTGCTGGCTCCGCCGCCGGTGCACGGCGAGGTGAACCAGGACGGCGTGCGGATCGACGACGCGGCCTCGACCGACGGCTCCAACGCAGTGGCCATCGGCTCGGGACCATCGGTGCTGGTGCTGGGCAGCCGCTGGGAGGACGTCACCAACGACGCGTTCCCCCGCGGCGGCACCCAGCCCTTCGCCGCGGCCGTGGCCGCCGGCCCCGAGGGGACGGTGGCAGCCGGCGGGCTCTACACCCCGCCTTCGGGCGAGGAGCGCGAGCGCTTCGCCGGCGAGATCTGGCTCCAGGACGGCCACGGCGACTGGGACACCGTCGGCAACGAGGCGCTGTCCTCGGGCCAGGTGCTCGACGTGATCGCGTACAAGGGCGGATTCGCCGCGGTCGGTGCCGAGGACTTCGCGCTGGCGACCACCCGCGGCCTCTCCGGCGACTCCGGGCCGGACGGCATGGTCTGGATCTCGCCCGACGGCAAGGCCTGGGGCCGCATCGGCCTCACCAACGCCCAGATCGAGGACGCGTGGCTGGCCTACCTCGACAACCCCAGCGCGGATGCGGCCGCGCCCATCGTGGCCATGGAGCAGAACCTCCCGCCGGAGTCCGTCGCCCCGGCCGGCGGGCCCGGCACCCGTGAGCTGAGTGCGGTGGCCCCGTTCTTCGACGGGTTCATCGCGGTGGGCACCGTGTTCGACAGCGTGGACACCGACCCGATCGTGCTGTACTCGCTCGACGGCACCACGCTGGTGCCCGAGTCCCCCGGGATCGGTGGCCCCGGCCTCCAGCGCCTGAGCGACGTGTGCGTCGGCCCGGACGACACCGCCGTGGCCGTGGGCGTGAACGGCGCCACCGGCGGCCACGACGCCAGCGTCGTCCGCCGCAACGGCGACGACGGCGTCTGGACGGTCGGCACGGCCGCCGACGGATCGTTCGGCGGCTCGGGCAACCAGATCGCCTACGCCTGCGCCGCCGGGCCCGACGGGTTCGTCGTCGTCGGCTCGGACGACGCGAGCGGTGACACCGACGCCCGCATCTGGACCTCGCCCGACGGGATCGAGTGGACCCAGGTCGACGCCGGGACCCTGGGCGGCGGCGGCGACCAGTGGGCCAGCGCCGTGGCCGCGGTCCCCGGCGACGACGGCGGCGACGGCTGGCTCGTGGCCGGGGTCGACACCGAGGGCGGCAACCGCGACATCGCGCTGTGGCGGCTGTCGGCCGACGGTGAGCTCACCCGCCGCGACCAGGGCGAGGCCGCGCTGGGCGGGCCCGGCGACCAGACCGCGTCCGGCGTCAGCGTCGACGAGGACGGGCACGTCACCGTGGCCGGCACCGACTACGGCCGGGTCGGCCTCTGGGAGTCCAACCGGCTCGACCGCTGACCGCCGGCGCGGCTACCAGCCGCGCTCGGCCAACCGCACCTCGAGGCCGTCGATCTCGTCGCCGCGCATGGCCGGGCCCAGCCCGCGACTGACCTTGGCCAGGATGCCGGCGTCGTCGTAGTGGGCGGTGGCCTCGACGATGGCCTTGGCCCGGCGGGCCGGGTCGTCGCTCTTGAAGATGCCGGAGCCCACGAAGCACGCCTGGGCGCCGAGCTGCATGACCAGCGCGGCGTCGGCCGGTGTGGCGATGCCGCCGGCGCAGAACAGCGGCACCGGCAAGGTGCCGGTCTGCGCGACTTCCTGCACCAGCGCCACCGGGGCCCGGAGCTGCTTGGCCCAGTCGTAGACCTCGGCCGAGTCGGCCTGGGTGATCTTGCGGATGTCGCCCAGGATCGAGCGCAGGTGGCGCACCGCCTCGACGATGTTGCCGGTGCCGGCCTCGCCCTTGGAGCGGATCATGGCCGCGCCCTCGCTGATGCGGCGCAGCGCCTCGCCCAGGTTGGTGGCCCCGCACACGAAGGGGACGGTGAAGACCCACTTGTCGATGTGGTGGGCCTCGTCGGCCGGGGTGAGCACCTCGGACTCGTCGACGTAGTCGACGCCGAGCGCCTGGAGGATCTGGGCCTCCACGAAGTGGCCGATGCGGGCCTTGGCCATGACCGGGATGGTCACCGCGGCCACGATGCCCTCGACCAGCTCGGGGTCGCTC
>DASRJN010000112.1:0-8524 GCA_035649455.1 Acidimicrobiales bacterium | reverse complement strand
AACGTCGCCGACCGCAACTCCCGCACCGGCTGGGGCTTCCTCGACGAGCCCACCGGCTTCGGCATCGCTTACGCGCCGAACTTCCGCCCCGGCCAGCCGGTGCGCGACGCCCTGCGGGTGGGCGTGGTCAACACCGCGGCGTCCGCCCTGGTGGGCATCGCGCTGGCCACCGTCATCGGCGTGGTGGTGGGCGTGCTGCGCCTGTCCAACAGCTGGGTGGCTCGCAAGGCGTCGACGCTCTACGTCGAGATCATCCGCAACGTGCCGGTCCTGCTGGTGATGATCTTCCTCGCCGCCGGGCTGCTGACGCTGCCCCGCATCCAGGAGGCGCGCCAGATCGACGGCCTGGCCGTCATCTCCAACCGGGCCATAGCGGTGGTGTCCCCGGTGGCGGGGGACAACCTCGGCCTCTATCTGGCCCTGGTGGCCGCGGGTGTGGTGGCAGCCGTGGCTCTGGCCGCTTGGCGCACGCGCGTGTCCAACGCCAGTGGCGCGCCGGAACGCCGCGGCCTGTGGTGTGGTGGGTTGCTCCTCGCCGTGGTCGTCGGCGGGTACTACGCGCTCGGCGCGCCCATCACCTGGTCGCACCCCGAGGCCGAGGGGCTGGGCGTGGTGGGCGGGTTCTCGTTCAACATCCCCTACGTCGCCATCACGGTGGCGCTGGCCGTCTACCACGGCAGCCACATCGCGGAGATCGTGCGGGGCAGCGTGCAGGCGGTGCCGCACGGGCAGACCGAGGCGGCCACCGCCATCGGGCTCAGCGAGATCCAGCGCCTGCGGTTCGTGGTGCTGCCCCAGGCCTTCCGCATCGCCGTCCCGCCGACCATCAACCAGTACCTGAGCCTGATCAAGAACACCTCGCTCGGCATCGCGGTGGCCTACTCGGACGTGGCCAGCCTCGCCTTCCGCCTGGTGGGCAGCAGCCGGGCACCCGCCTTGCAGATGGTGCTGGTGCTCATGGCCATCTACCTGACGTTCTCGCTGCTCACGTCGTTCTTCCTCAACATCCTGAACCGCCGGTTGCAGTTGGTGGAGCGATGACCGTCGACGTCCCCGGCATCCCGGCGACGGAGGAGCCGCTCCCCTTCGCCAGCCCGCCCGAGCCCACCCGGCCGCACGTCCGCCTCACGCCGCGCCAGTGGGTCCGCAAGAACCTGTTCCCCACGCCTGCCGCGTCGGTGCTCACCGTGGTGCTGGGGCTGGCCTTGGCCTACGGCTTGTACCGGCTGGCGTGGTTCGCGCTGGTGTCGTCGGACTGGGAGATCATCCGGGCCAACCTGCGCCGGTTCATGGCCGGCGGTCAGTTCCCGCTGGACGAGGCCTGGCGGCTCTGGGCCGCCCTCTACGTGGCCACGGCGACCGCGGGCCTGTTCACCGGGGCGGTCGCCGCCAACGCGGCCGAGCAGGCCGAAGCCGCGGGCCGCCCGATCGAGCGTCCCGGCCGCTGGAGCTGGGTGCGGCGCTACTGGCCCGCACTGGCAGCCGTGGCCGTCGTCCTGTCCCAGACCCGCACCTGGGTCCCCCTCGTCGCCACCACCGGTGCCGCGCTGATCCTGGCCGGGAGCCGCGGGCTCGGCCTCCGGCTACCGGGCCTCGCCCGGCACCTGCCGGTCGGCCTGTTGCTGGCACTGCTCGTCGGCTACACGCTGATCGCGGGCTCGGGCGGCGGGCGCTACTCGCTGTCCGATGCCGTGCAGCTGCTGCTCATCGCGGGGGCGGTCCTGGCCAGCACCCGGGCCCTGGGCCGCCGGCCCATCCGCTTCGCCGTGCTGGCGCTGATCCTGGTCGCGGTGGTCGCAGTGCAGCTCTCCGCCGGTCAAGGCGTGGGGTGGAACGACTGGGGCGGCCTGCTGCTCACCGTGTTCGTCAGCCTCGCCGGCATCGCCCTGTCGTTCCCGCTGGGCGTGCTGGTGGCGCTGGCCCGGCGCTCGTCGCTGCCGGTGCTGCGCACCCTGGCGGTGGGCTACATCGAGCTGATCCGGGGCGTGCCCCTCGTGGCGCTGCTGTTCCTGGGCCAGTACGTGATCCCGCTCCTGTACCCCAACACGGTCGAGCCGCCCAGCTCCCTGGCCCGGGCGATGGTCGCCATCGTGCTGTTCGAGGCGGCGTACGTGGCCGAGACCGTGCGGGGTGGGCTGCAGTCGATCCCCCGCGGCCAGCGGGAGGCGGCCCAGGCGCTGGGCCTGTCGCCGTGGAAGATCACCCGGCTGATCGTGCTGCCCCAGGCCCTGCGGGCGGTGATCCCGGCCATGGTCGGCCAGTTCATCAGCCTGTTCAAGGACACGTCGCTGCTGCAGATCATCGGCTTCGTCGAGCTGCTGGAGGTGGCCGAGAACGCCCCGAGCCAGGAGCGGTTCATCGGCCAGGGACTGCACACCGTGACGTTCGCCTTCGCCGCCCTCATCTTCTGGGCGGGGTCGTACACCATGTCGCGTGAGAGCCGCCGGCTGGAGCGCCGGCTCGGAGTGGGAGAACGCCGATGACCGAGACCAGCACCGACGCCGTCCCGACCGACGCCGAGGCCGGTCCCATCATCGAGTGCGAGGGCGTCGAGAAGTGGTTCGGCGACTTCCAGGCGCTCAAGGGCGTGGACCTCTCGGTGGGGCGGCAGGAGGTGGTCGTGGTCATCGGGCCGTCGGGCTCGGGCAAGTCCACCTTCATCCGCTGCATCAACCGGCTGGAGCAGCACGACGCGGGCCGCATCGTGGTCGACGGCATCGAGATGACCGACGACCTGCGCCACATCGCCGGCATCCGCCGCGAGGTGGGCATGGTGTTCCAGCAGTTCAACCTGTTCCCCCACCTCACCGTGCGGGAGAACGTCACGCTCGGGCCCCGCCAGGTGCGCCGCATGAACCGGTCCGACGCCAACGCCCTGGCCCGCCAGATGTTGGAGCGGGTCAAGATCCCCGAGCAGGCGGACAAGTACCCCGGCCAGCTCTCCGGCGGCCAGCAGCAGCGGGTGGCGATCGCCCGGGCGCTGGCCATGCAGCCCAAGATCATGCTGTTCGACGAGCCCACGTCCGCCCTCGACCCCGAGATGATCGCCGAGGTGCTGGACGTGATGAAGGAGCTCGCCCGCACGGGCATGACCATGATCGTGGTGACCCACGAGATGGGCTTCGCCCGGGAGGTGGCCGACCGGGTGGTGTTCATGGCCGACGGGCAGATCGTCGAGGTGGGCACGCCGCAGCACTTCTTCGACAACCCCACCGAGGAGCGCACCAAGACGTTCCTGCGCCAGATCCTCTGACAGAGTCCTCACGCGATCTGGGCGATCGCAGTCCGGCCGAGAGTTCGCTCACAGGCGCGCCCGGGCGCTCTGCGCCATGTGTCCCGCGATGGTGACCGCACCGAAACCGGCCGGAACGACACGGTCCGTACGGTCGCCGGCGTGGACAGACGATCCTTCATCAGGGCCGCGGGCCTGGCGTCGCTGGGCGTCGCCCTGCCCGGCCTCGCCTCCGCCTGCGGGAGCGACGGGCCCGAGGCTTCGGGCGACACCACCGCGGGTTCGGGCGGGGGTGGGCCCAAGCGCAAGGTCAACCTCGGCTTCATCGCCCTGACCGACTGCGCCCCCATCGTGATGGCCCAGGAGCTGGGATATTACGACGAGCGGGACCTGGAGGTCTCGGTCGTCAAGCAGGCGTCGTGGCCCGCCACCCGGGACGCGCTGCTGGCGGGCCAGATCGACGGCGCCCACTGCCTGTTCGGCATGCCGTTCTCGCTGGCCACGGGGATCGGCGGCCAGTCCCGCGACCTGCAGATCGCCATGATGCTCAACCAGAACGGCCAGGCCATCACGCTGGCCTCCGCCCTGGCGGATGCCGGGTACGCCGACCTCGACGCCGCCCACGACGCCCTGGCTTCGGCGGGCACTCCCGCCCTGGGCATGACGTTCCCCGGCGGCACCCACGACGTCTGGCTGCGCTACTGGCTGCGGGCCACCGGCACCGGGCTGGACGACGTGAAGATCGACCCCATCCCGCCGCCGCAGATGGTCCAGAACATGGCCACCGACACGGTCAGCGGCTACTGCGTGGGCGAACCGTGGAACGCAGTCGCCGTCCGCCAGGGGATCGGCTTCACCCACCTGGCCACCCAGGACCTGTGGGAGCACCACCCCGAGAAGGCCCTGGTCGTCTCGCGGGGCTTCGCCTCGACCCAGCCCGACGTCCTGCGCGACCTGATGGCCGCCACCCTCCAGGCCTCCCGCTGGCTGGACGAGCCGGCCAACCGCTCGGAGGCCGCCGACACCCTCGGCGTCGAGGCCTACGTCAACGCCCCCGCCGAGGAGATCCGCGGCCGGCTGACCGGCACCTACGACCTGGGCGCCGACCTCGGCGAGCGCACGTTCGAGGGCAACCAGATGCGCTTCTTCCGGGACGGCCAGGTGCCGTTCCCCCGCCGGGCCCACGGCTACTGGTTCCTGGCCCAGTACCAGCGGCTCGGCTACCTGGACGAGGCCCCGCCTTACGCCGAGATCGTCGACGACCTGATCCTCACCGACCTCTACGCCGAGGTAGCCGAGGCCGAGGGCGTCGCCGTCCCCGACGACGACATGTCGCCGTTCGAGGTCCGCCTCGACGAGATCACCTTCGATCCGGCCGACCCCGAAGAGGAGGCCCAGCGCCCATGACCGTCCATGAGCTGACTCCCGGCGCCGTCGACCTCGCTCCGCTGGGCGAGGTCGAGCGCGATCCCGTCCCGGGACCGTCGGCGGCACCCGAGCCGCCGCAGCTGTCCCCTGGCCCGTCCCGGGCGCGCCGCACAGCCACCACCCTGGGTTGGTCGGTGCTGGGGCTCGTCGTGTTCCTGGGGGCGTGGCAGCTGGCCAGCGCCCACTCCCCCGACCTGCCCACCCCGGGCGAGACCTTCACGGAGATGCGCAAGCTGCTGGCCGACCCGTTCTACGACAACGGCCCCAACGACAAGGGGATCCTGCTCCGGGTGGGCGAATCCGTGCAGCGGGTGTTCAAGGGCTTCACGCTGGCCGCGCTGGTCGGGATCCCCGTGGGCCTGCTCATCGGGGCCAGCCGCCGGGCCTGGCTGGCCGTGAACCCGGTGGTCCAGCTGCTGCGGCCGGTGTCCCCGCTGGCCTGGTACCCCATCTTCCTCACCGTGCTGGCCAGCCCGCTCAAGGCCGGCCCCTGGGTCATCTTCGTCACGGCCCTGTGGCCCATCGTGCTCAACACCGCGGCGGGCGTCGCCGAGATCCCCCAGGACCACAAGGACATCGCCCGGGTGTTCCGCTTCGGGCGGGTCGCCTACCTCCGCCACGTGCTGATCCCCGACTCGCTGCCCGCCATCGTCGTGGGGCTGCGGGTGTCCATGGGCATCGCCTGGATGGTCATCGTGGCCGTCGAGATGCTGGCCGGGGGGTCGGGCATCGGGTCCTATGTCTGGACGGAGTACAACGCGCTCAACCTCGCCCACGTCATCTGCGCCATCCTCATCATCGGCACCGTGGGCCTCGTGCTCGACTTCGTGTTCCTGCGACTGGCCCGCGCCGTCGCCCGCCATGAGGCACACGCATGACGCTCGACGTGTCCGGCCTGTGGAAGGGCTTCACCCACGACGGCGCCCGCCAGTGGGTGCTCCGGGGCGTCGACCTGTCGGTCCGGCCCGGTGAGCTCGTCTCGCTCATCGGCCACTCGGGCTGTGGCAAGTCGACGCTGATCAAGGTGCTGGGCGGACTGGTGGCACCCGACGCGGGAGCGGTGACGCTCGACGGCGAGGCGGTGACGGCGCCCGGCCCCGACCGGGCCATGGTGTTCCAGAGCTACTCGCTGCTACCCCGGCTCAGCCTGCTGGACAACGTGCGGACCGCGATCCGCTCGGCCCGCCCCGAGCGCCGGGACGAGGCCGGCGCCATCGCTCGCCGCTACCTCACTGCGGTGGGCCTGTGGGATGCCCGTGACAAGCGACCCCACCAGGTGTCGGGCGGCATGCAACAGCGCACGGCCGTGGCCCGGGCGTTCGCGGTCGAGCCCCGGGTGCTGCTGCTCGACGAGCCGTTCGGCGCCCTCGACGCCCTGACCCGGGCCCGGCTGCAGGCCCAGCTCATCGAGCTGTGGCAGAGCGAGTCCGACACCGAGATCGTCGTCATGGTGACCCACGGCATCGACGAGGCCATCCTGCTGTCCGACCGGATCGTGGTGCTGGGGAACCCGCCCGGACCGTCGGTGACCGATGTGATCCCGGTCGAGCTCCCCCGGCCGCGGGACCGGGTGTCGGTCATCGACGACCCCCACTACCGGGAGATCCAGACGCGCCTGCTGCACACGCTGACCGCCCACACCGGTGAGGCCGCATAACACCTGTTCGTGGCGCCCCTGTCGTTAGTTTGGGGGGATGCCGCCGCCCTCCCCGTCGACGATTGCCGGATCGGTCGGCGGGCCGCCCGTGAAGCCTCGCCTGCGGGGCATGCTCCACCTGATCGCCTTCCCGGTGTCGGTGGTGGCGGGCGCCGTGCTGGTCCTGTTCGTGGCCGGCGACGCCACCGAGCGCTGGGGGTGCCTGATCTACGCGCTGGCGAGTGCCGAGCTGTTCGGGGTCAGCGCCCTCTACCACCGCGGCCACTGGGACGCCCGCACGCACGCCCTGCTGCGCCGGCTGGACCACTCGAACATCTTCTTGATGATCGCCGGGACCTACACGCCCATCTGCCTGGCGCTGCTCGACGGCCGGGCCCGCACGGCGGTGCTCGCGGTCGTGTGGGTGGGCGCACTGGCCGGCATCGTGTTCCGGGTCGCCTGGCTGTCCGCCCCGGCGTGGCTGTACACGCCGTTCTACGTGGCCCTGGGCTGGGTGGCGGTCGGGGTGCTGCCGGCGCTCGCCCGGGAGGGCGGGCCGGGCATCGTCGCCTTCATCGTGGCCGGCGGCCTCGCTTACAGCGCCGGCGGCCTGGTCTACGCCCTGCGGCGCCCGAACCCGGTCCCGGGAGTGTTCGGCTACCACGAGGTCTTCCACGCGTGCACCCTCGTTGGCTATGTCTGCCACTACGTGGCGGTGGTGCTGGCCCTCCAATGACGGGACCGGCGGTCTACGGGCTCGACATCGAGACCGACACGTCCGTGGACGGCCTGGACCCGGCGGTCTCCCCGGTCGTCAGCGCCGCCTTGTCGACCGCCGACGGTGACGAGGTCTTCGGCGGCCCGGAGCCGGCGCTGCTGGCCGCCCTGGACGCCCGGCTGCGTTCCCTCGACCCCGGGATCCTGGCCACGTGGAACGGCGCCGCCTTCGACCTGCCGTTCCTGGCCGACCGGGCGGCCATCGCCGGCGTCCCGCTGGGGCTGCGCCTGGTCCCGGACCCCACGGTCGTGCTCAGCCGGGGCCCGCTGGCGGGCCACGCCGGCGCCTACCGCGCCTGGTGGTACGGCCATCGCCACCTGGACGGCTACCGCATGTACCGGGGCGATGTGGGCCGGGTGCTGCACATCTCGTGCTCGCTCAAGACCATCGCCCGGCTGGTGGGCCTCACGCCGGTGGAGGTCGACCGCGAGCGGATCCACGAGCTCGCCCTCCCCGAGCTGGACGCCTATGTGGCCAGCGACGCCCGCCTCACCAGGATGCTGGTCGAGCGTCGCCGGGTGAACATGATCTCTTTCGTCGATTCCCCTGTTCACCCCTAAACTGTCACACCCCCTCACTATCGTCCATGGCAGCGGATGATCCGCAGCGCCCCACGGCGCCGTCAGCGGGTTTGTGGTCCCCCGGCCGAGCACTCAGAGGCACGTGACCGCCGAAAGAACCGGAGGTTTCACCCTGCCCTGGAGGCTGCCATGTGCCCCGCCCCGTCCAACCCGCTGCCCGCCCGACTCCTCGCCCTGGCCCGCCAGGCCACCGCCCAGATCATGGCGGCCGGCGCGGACACGGCCATCATGTGGCTCACCGACGCCCGGCCCGACGCCCTCGTCTGGGTCCCGCTCGGCGGCGCCCACCCGCTCGAGCTGCTGCTCCGCTTCGTGGCCCCCGCGCACTGGAACGCCATCGGCGTGGCGGGCGCCGGGTCGGCCCACACGCTCGACGCCTCGGGGCGGCCGCAGCGAGGCTCGCCGTTGGGTCACGTCTTCGTGACGGTCCTGCTCCACCGGTCGGGCGCGGCGACCACCCTCATGCAGCAGGGCGACGACGGCCCGCTGGACGCCATCCCCGAGCCGCCCGAGGGCACCGTGGCCGACGCCTGCCGGCGGGCCCTCGGCCTACCGACGGCCGCCCCGCCGGCCAGCACCGCCTGCCTCTGGTCCCTGTGCTGGCTCGACCGCCTCGTCGACGCCGCCAGCGCAGCCCTCGGCCCCAGCCCCAGCCCCGGCCCCAGCCCGAGTCCCGGCCCCAGCCCCGGCCTCAGCCCCGGCCGCGGCCCCAGCCCCCGGTCCACACCGCCCGACCGCCCGCCGATCGCCGACACCGACCGGCCCTCACTCACCGACCCCGACACCGGCCTCCAACCCACACCTCCCGAGTCCGACCCGCCCTCGCTCACCAACCCGCACCCCACCACCAACCCCCAATCCAACTCCGA
>DASRJN010000111.1:0-4739 GCA_035649455.1 Acidimicrobiales bacterium | reverse complement strand
TGGGCATGCTACGGAGGAACACCCCTTCGATACCGAACCTCGCCACCGCGCACATCGAGACGTTGATGCAAGCCGCATTGCATCTCGGGTTGGCCTTCGCAGTCGGAGCGGCGCAGTTCGATTCGGCGGCGGCCACCTGGGGGGCGGCGCTCTTGGTCATCGGCTCAGCCATGCAAGCCGTCGGCGTCACCTTGAACTGGGTGACCAAGGCCGAGGATCAGTTTGCCCAACGGCCACCCGGCTTCGTGGTCAACTCCGCGGCCACCTTCGTGATCTGGCCTGGGCTCCTCATCACCGGGTGGGGCATCTTGACCGGGCTTTGACCGGTGCCCGTCCCAACCACCGTCCACCGAAGCCGCGACAGAGCCGTACATGCACTCGTGGCGTTGTCCATCGACGCGATTGCGCTCGAATCACACGGAAGCTGATGCTTCGCCGATGCTCGACCATGAGATGAAGCGGGTTGTTGACGAGCAGCGACTGGGGTACGTCGCGACCGTCGGCCCGGACGGAACGCCGAACCTCTCACCGAAGGGAACGACCGCGGTCTGGGACGACGGGCACCTGGTGTTCGCCCACCTGCACTCTCACCAGACCGTGGCGAACATCGAAGGCGGCAACCCGGCGGTCGAGATCAACGTCGTCGATCCGATCCGCCGGAAGGGCTACCGCTTCAAGGGCACGGCGACCGTCCATCGGCAGGGAGCCGTGTACAAGTCGGGCCTCGACTTCTACCACAAGCGCAGCGGGCTCGAACCGAGTCGGGTGGCTGCGATCGTTCTCGTCCGGGTCGAGTGGGCAGCGCCGATCATCTCGCCCGCTTACGACGACGGCTCGAGCGAAGAAGAGGTCGAGCAACGCTCACTGCGCCTCTACGGGCTCCGGCGTGTCGAGGGGTAGAGCTGTGCACGCTTGCGCCGCTCGCATCAGCGGGGCGAATCCCACCCTCTCCGCTTCTCAGAGGCCCGGAGCGAGCCCGACCGGCGGCTCCGGGCCTCGTCTTCGCCGACACGAATGCCAAGCTGGCGCGCCTCGTCGTCGAGGTCACGTCCGGCGACGCGGCACCGAGCGCACAGATCACGGTCGGTGAGCTGCTGGTGCGGTGGGTCGAGCATCGCCGGCGGGCATGGGAGGCCCGCTCGCCGGGACAGCCGGACTGGACCCTGAGCGTCATCCGCAAGCATCATTCCTCGAGTGGGCGAGGTGCAGTTCGGCAAGCTCCGCCCGCTCGACATTGACCACATGTACTCCCGCTGGCAGCAGGGCTCCCGACGATGCCCCACGCCGGGGGCTCCGGTATCACGCGGTCGCGTGGATCTGGTTCCACCCCCGGTCCACATCACGCGATCGCGGGATGTGGGGTGACCGATCCGGCGCGACCGTCCCAACGTGCGTCCGCGGCCCGCCCGGTGAGCCCGGAGGCCGCCAGCGAAGGGGTCGGGAACATGGGAACCAAGGTTGCCCAAGCGAGGGTCGTCGAGGGGCGCGAGCTACCGCCGGTGGGCAGGTGGGTCATCGACCCCGTGCACTCCACCGTGCAGTTCGTGGCCCGGCACATGATGATCTCGAAGGTGCGGGGTCGCTTCCGCGAGTTCGAGGGATGGGTGGACGTCGCCGAGCGACCCGACGACTCGCGCGTCGAGGTGGCCATCAACGCGGCGAGCATCGACACGGGAGACCCGGGACGCGACGAGCACCTGCGCTCGCCCGACTTCCTGGACGTCGAGCGCTTCCCCCTCGTGACATACCGCAGCACGTCGGTGCGGCCGATCGGGGACCGCTTCGAGGCCGTGGGCGACCTGACGATCCGCGACTGCACACGGCCCGTCACCCTCGACGTCGAGTTCGAGGGCGTGGCCGTCGACCCGTGGGGCAACCTGCGCGCCGGGTTCGTGGCGTCGGGCGACATCAACCGTGAGGACTTCGACATCACCTGGAACCAGGCGCTGGAGACCGGCGGCTTCCTGGTCGGCAAGGGCGTCAGGGTCGAGCTCGACATCGAGGCCGTGCTCCAGGACCAATCGTGAGCGATCGGCCGGGCCCGCCGGGACGTCGCCGACGTTCTCATCTCCTAGTCGGCTGAGGTCGCCCCACGAGCCGGGTGGCCTCCGCGGCCCGCTCCCACATCTCGTTGCGCCCGGATCGCGCCGTCAACGCGGCCTCGAGATCGCCGACGAGGGACTCCTCGGGCAAGCCGACCACGTGCTGACGTGCCGTCCGCCCGGCGACCGTCGTCGTCACCCGCACCTGGCGATCGTCGACGGCGACCGCGGCGAGCTCCGCCCGTCGGCCACCACGGCGCGCCCGGAGGTGCACGGCCGGCGGATGGCCGTCCGCGAGCCGGATGCCCGAGCCGGGCACCCCGAGGCTGCTGGCCAGCCAGCCCGCCAGCAACGTCCACGCCTGCCCGCGGCCGGTGACGTCGACGCGGTCGACCCCCGCCGCGAACGACACGTCCCCGCCCGCGACGGCGTCGGCCAGGAGCAGTCGCCACGGCCGGAGCCGGACCCACGCCAGGTCGACAACCGGCAGACCGCTCAGCACCGTCAGGTCGACCTCGTCGAGGGGGCGGCCCAGCTGGTGGCTGTCCACGATCACGCGGTGCGCGTCGGCGACGACCGGCTCGCCGGGTCGGGGGAGGCGGCCCGGCAACCACACGGCCACGGGCAGGCCGGGAAGGATCCACGGTTCCACGATCGCGTCGAGGTGCGCGATGGCCTCGCCACCGGCGTAGAGGTGCACCTGTTCGACACTGACGGGCGCGGCGCCGCTGCGCTCGATCACGCCGACCTTGATCGACACCTTCGTGCCGGACGGCCAGTCGGGCAGCGTCGAGACCACGACGACGCGGCTGGGGACCCGGGCGGCGAGGCGATCGCCGACGTCCAGCGTCGCCATCGCGCCCCGGATGTCGTCGTCGGCGAGCACCACCAGCGAGACGACGGCGTTGCGGAGTGTGCCCTGGCGGGACTCGGCGCGGATCCGCTGGAGCGCCGCCTCGGCGTCGTCGCGGTTGGGGTCGGTGGTCGACCACAGTCCCAGCACCCGCGGCACGCGGCACTCGTCCTGCGCCGGGCGGGACCCGCTCATGGTCGGCGCCAGCGTCGTCCGTCCCGGTGGAGCAGCGCGTCGGCCTCGGGCGGCCCCCACGATCCCGCCCGGTACAGCGAGAGCGGTGGCTCGTCCTTGGCCCACGCCTCCAGGATGGGATCGACGATGCGCCACGCCTGCATCACCTCGTCGGCCCGGATGAACAGTGTGGAGTCGCCCACGAGCGCATCCATCAGCAGGCGCGCGTACGGGTCGGGAATACCCTCGGGAAAGGCGGCGCCGTAGAGGAACTCCATGGCGACCGACCGCACGTCGAAGCCGTGGCCCGGCACCTTGGACCCGAAGATGAGCGTGACGCCCTCGTCGGGGTGGATCCGCACAACGAGCGCATCCGGCTCGAGGCGACCGACCTGGTCGGGCTGGAAGGGCAGGTGGGGGGCGGGGTGGAACTGGATGGCGACCTCGCTCACGTGCCGGGGCAGGCGCTTGCCCGTGCGCACGTAGAAGGGCACGCCAGCCCAGCGCCAGTTGTCGACGAACAGCCGGAGGGCCGCATAGGTCTCGGTGCTGGAGTTGGGCGCAACGTCGGGTTCGTCGACGTAGCCCGGGGCGAGCTGCCCGGCGACCCAGCCGTCGGTGTATTGGGCGCGCACGGTGGCCTCGGGCACCTCGCGCTCGTCGAGGATCTCGATGGCCCGCAGGGCCTTGACCTTCTCGTCCCGGATGCCGTCCGCCTCGATCGAGATCGGCGGCTCCATCAGCGTGAGCGCCATCACCTGCATGACGTGGTTCTGGACCATGTCCCGCACGGCGCCGGTCTGCTCGTAGAAGGCGGCGCGGTGACCGACCCCGGCGCTCTCGGCGACGGTGATCTGCACCGAGTCGACGTAGCGCCGGTTCCACACGGGCTCGAACACGGCGTTGGCGAAGCGCAGCGCCAGGAAGTTCTGCACCGTCTCCTTCCCGAGGAAATGGTCGATGCGGAACACCTGGCTCTCGTCGAACACGGCATGGACGCAGCGGTCCAGCTCCTCGGCGCTGTGCAGGTCCGTCCCGTAGGGCTTCTCGATCACGATCCGGGTGAACGCGTCCGGGGCGTCGTCCAGCGGGTCCTGGAGGTGGTGGCGACCGATGCCGGCAAGGATCGTGGGGAAGGCCGTCGGCGGTACGGCCAGGTAGTAGAGGCGATTGCCGGCGGTGCCCTGGACGTGGTCGACTTTGTCGAGGACGGTGGCCAGCTGCTCGTAGGTCTCGTCCCGGTCGTAGTCCCCGGTCACGTAGCGGAACCCCGAGACGATCTCGCGCCACCGGGGGTCCTCCGTGCGGTCCGGTCCGCCCTGCCCGCCGGCGGCGATCGCGTCGAGCGCGACGCGGCGGAAGTCGTTGTCGCTCCACGCCGTGCGCGCCACGCCGACCACCGCGAAGCGTCCGGGGAACACCTGCTCGGCGGCCAGCTGGGCCAATCCGGGCATGAGCTTGCGCGCGAAGAGGTCGCCGGACGCACCGAAGACGACGAGAGCGCACGGGGGGATAGGACGTACGTCAGTGTCGACCAGCGGATCGGGCTCCAGGAAGCCAGCCGCGACGGTCGACGTCGGCGTCGCCATCAGGTGGCGAGCTCTTCCAATCGGGAGAGCGGGATGCGCGAGACGCGGCGGCCCCGCCGGCGCAGCGTCATCAGGTCGCCG
>DASRJN010000110.1:0-2172 GCA_035649455.1 Acidimicrobiales bacterium | reverse complement strand
GGTCTACGACCCCCGGGCCGACCCCCGGCCGTGGCGCATCGTCGTCCCCACCGCCCCGGGGACCAAGGGCTAGGTCTCCGGGGGTACCGGACCGGCGGTGCCGTCGCGGGCGTCCATGAGCAGGATGACGCCGACGATGGCGTCGCCGTTCTGGCCCTGGTCGCCCCGCAGCAGCGGCGTGACCCGTACCTCGCAGTCGATGGCCCGGCCCTTCCGGTTCACCGCCGGCACCACCAGGGTCTGCTGGTCCTCTTCGCCGGTCAGGCACGAGCGCACCGGCTGGCGCAGGTGCTCCAGCGGCAGGCCGATGTCGAGGTCGGCCACCTCGGCCGAGCACCACAGCCGCCCTTCCACGTAGCGGGCGTGGGCGGGCAGGTCGTCGACGAAGCCGGTCACGACGAAGCTCTGGACATCGCCCCCGGGCTCGACTACTCCCCCGAGCTCGGCCTCGACCACGCCGCCGGCCGCCGCGTCATCACGTTCGGCCCGGCGGCTGACGGACACGACCCGGGTCCGCTCGGCCGACACCCGCGCCTCCTTCGAAGACACGACCAACAGGGACGAGCACTCGCACAGGCGGCGGGATAGGGCCACGGCGTCATCCCACCGCCGTCGGGTCTCAAATCTGTCCGCCACCGTCGAGCCCATTGCCCCTCCGCTGTGTCCGCCGCTCCATCCACACGTGCGTGCTCCCGTCGTCGCACCACGTGCCCCATGTGTCGGACAGGCCCTCCACCAGCCGCAGTCCCCAGCCTCCGTTGGCAGCGTCGTTCCGCACGGTAGGCCGTGACGCTCCTACCGTGCCCTCGTTCCGCACCTCCAGCCGCACGCAGCCGTCGAGGTCCTCCATGTGGACCTCGACCTGCCCACGCCCGTGAACGATGGCGTTGGTGACCAGCTCGCTGACCGCCAGCTCGAGGGCAGGCATATCCGCCACGAGGTCCCACGCCTCCAGCTCGGTGCGCACCAGGCGACGCGCCCGCGCGACTTCCTTCGGATCGTGAGCGAAGTGGCGGGTCACGGAGCGTTGCGTGATCTCACTCTCCAGGTAGACGGGTTGAGCGTCCACGCCCAACCGGCTTACTACCCGGGGAGAGCGGGATTTGTACGCGGAGTTTGGCTCAGTCCAGCCGGCCGTCGGGGTCGACGGCCTCGCGGGTGACCTCGACCAGGCCCGGATCGACGAGGTCGTGCGCCATGTCCAGGGCGAGGGACCGCTCCTTGCGGGCCTTCCACAGCTCGATGACGATCGGCAGGAGCGAGATGGCCACCACCGTGAGGATGGCGATCTCCAGGTTCTGCTCGACGAACTTCACCTGGCCGAGGAAGAAGCCCAGCAAGGTCACCCCGAACGCCCACAACGCCCCGCCCAGAACGTTGTACGTCACGAACGTGCGGTAGTTCATCCGGGACACGCCCGCCACGATGGGTGCGAACGTCCGCACGATGGGGACGAATCGGGCGAGCACGATGGTCTTGGCGCCGTAGCGGTCGAAGAACGACTGCGCCCTGTCGACGTTCTCCTGCTTGAAGAACCGGGAGTCGGGCCGCTTGAAGATGGCGGGCCCGACCCGGAGGCCCATGATGTAGCCCACCTGGTCGCCGACCACCGCGGCGAAGAAGCAGCCCACCATCACCAGCGGGAGCGACAGGTGCAGGGCCTCGGGCACGTCGGAGGGCCCCGACGCCAGGAACCCGGCGGTGAAGAGCAGCGAGTCGCCCGGCAGGAAGAAGCCGAACAGCAGCCCGGACTCCGCGAAGACGATCGCGAACAGGCCCCAGACCCCCACGTCGTCGATGAGCGACTTGGGATCGAGGAGGCCCCCAGCGGCGAACACCCGACCGAGCATCGATCCAGGCTAACGCGCCCTCACCGCCCGACCGAACCCAGTCCGGTCGCGGGCGACGTCACCCCCGTGTACGACCCCGCCCGGTCGCGGAGTCGATCCCGTGGCCCAGTTGGGGCCCGGCGAGGACGCCACGCAGGCGACTCGGGGCGGAGGGGGCGAACCCGCCATCCAGCCGGAGCCCGGGCAGGGCGCTCGGCGGCAGGAAGGCGGTCGCGGGACGGATCGGCGAGTCAGGCCCCGGGGGGTGGCGGTTGGTTCCACTCGGTCCAGCCGACTCCCTGGCGGCCGGTCGGGACGTCGGTGAAGCGGCACAGGGCGCGGG
>DASRJN010000109.1:0-15278 GCA_035649455.1 Acidimicrobiales bacterium | reverse complement strand
CCCGGGCGGCGCGGTGTTCCGGTCCATGGCGGCCGAGCGAGGCCTCTCGCTGGGCGAGTTCGGTCGCTACGCCACCGACCATCCCGAGGTCGACGTCGAGCTCGACGGGCGCCTGGCCGACCGGGCGCGCCGGGGCGACGTCGTCATCGAGTCGCGGCTGGCCGGGTGGATCGCCCGGAACGAGGGCCTGCTCGCGGCGCGCGCCTGGATCGACTGCGATCCCGACATACGGGCCCGGCGGGTCGCCGAGCGCGAGGGCGTGGACGTCGCGCAGGCCCGGGCCGAGAACGACGAGCGCCAGCACGTCGAGCGGGCCCGCTACCTGGCGCTCTACGGCCTCGACCTGGAGGACCTGTCGATCTACGACGTGGCCCTGGACTCCGGGGCACTGGGACCGGTCGAGCTGTCCGACCGCATCGTGGAGACTGCGCTCAAGCTGCTCTGACAACCTGCGTCTGCGCTGCGTAGGAAGGATTCACAGTCCGCGGCGCCGGGGCGGTAGCCTTGTCAGTCGACTTCGCTCCAGCTGCACGAGGTGCGCGCCCCCATGGCCTCCCGCCAAGACACGATGATGAACCCCTCGATCGAAGAGCTGTTCGATCGCGCCGGATCCAAGTTCTCCCTGGTCACGCTCAGCGCCATGCGGGCCCGCCAGATCAACGCCTATTTCAACCAGCTGGGTGAGGGCCTGGGCGCCATCGTGCCGCCTCAGGTCACCTCCGTGGCCCGCAAGCCGCTGTCGATCGCCTTCGAGGAGATCGCCAGCGACAAGATCGTCATGGTGCACCCGAGCGAGCAGCCCGAGGGCGAGGCGACCGCACCGACCGAGGGCGAGTAAGGGCCCTCAGGCCCAGGCCCCACATGCTCGACGGGCGACGCATCGTCTTGGGGGTGTCGGGCGGCATCGCGGCGTACAAGGCGATCGACGTCTGCCGCCGCCTGGTGGACCGCGGCGCCCACGTGGTGCCGGTGATGACCAAGGGCGCCCTGCGCTTCGTAGGCGAGGCCACGTTCTCCGCGCTGGCGTCCGAGCGCGTGCACACCGAGCTGTTCGGGGATCCCGATCCCATCCCGCACACCAAGCTGGGCCAGTCCGCCGACCTGATCGTGGTCGTGCCCGCCACCGCGCGCGTCATCGGCAGCTACGCCGCCGGCATCTCCAGCGACCTGCTCACCGCCACGCTGCTGGCCACCGAGGCCCCGGTGGTCGTGTGCCCGGCGATGCACACCGAGATGTGGGAGCACCCGGCCGTGCAGGACAACCTGGCCACGCTCGCTCGCCGGGGGGTGCACATCGTCGCGCCCGAGGCGGGGCGCCTGGCCGGAGGAGACGTCGGCAAAGGCCGTCTGGCCGACCCCGAGACGATCGTCGAGGCGTGTGAGACCGCACTCGGGGCCACCCGCGACCTGACCGGCCTCAGCGTCGTGGTGACCGCGGGCGGAACCCGCGAACCGCTCGATCCGGTGCGCTTCCTCGGCAACCGCTCCTCGGGCAAGCAGGGCTACGCCCTCGCGGCCGAAGCCGCGGCCCGGGGCGCGAAGGTCACGCTGATCACCACCGTGGACCGGCCGGCGCCGCCCGCGGCCACCGTGGTGCGGGTCGAGACCGCGGCGCAGATGGACGACGCCATGCGGGAGGCCGCACCCGGCGCCGACATCGTGGTCATGGCGGCGGCGGTGGCCGATTTCCGTCCCGCCGAGGTGGCGGCGTCGAAGCTCAAGAAGCGCGACGGCGTGCCCGAGATCACCCTCGTGCCCACCGTGGACATCCTGGAGGGCGTCGGTTCGCGGAAACCCCCGGGCCAGACGGTGGTCGGATTTGCTGCAGAGACCGATCAGGTGCGACAGAATGCACTGTCCAAGCTCGTGGCCAAAGGTGCGGACCTCATCGTCGCCAACGATGTGACGGCCCCGGGCGCTGGGTTCGAGCACGACACCAACCAGGTCGTGATCCTCGATGCCGACGGCACTGAGCACGAAGTGCCATTGGCCGACAAGCGGGCCATCGCCCGTGCCGTGTTCACAGCCGTTCTAGACAGGAGAAAGCCATCGTGAGCCGTTGGACCTTCACGTCCGAGTCAGTCACCGAGGGACATCCGGACAAGCTGGCGGATCAGATCAGCGACTCGATCCTCGACGCCATCCTCACCCAGGACCCTGTGGCCCGGGTGGCCTGCGAGACCATGGTGACCACCGGCCTGGCCATCGTCGCCGGAGAGATCACCACGACCGCCTACGTCGAGATCCCCACCATCGTCCGGGAGACGATCAAGGGCATCGGCTACGACCGCGAGTCGGTCGGCTTCGACGGCAACACCTGCGGCGTGGTCACGTCCATCGACCCGCAGTCGCCCGACATCGCGCAGGGCGTCGACACCGCCTACGAGAAGCGTGCCGAAGGCGCGGGCGAGGACCTCGACAGCCAGGGCGCCGGCGACCAGGGCATGATGTTCGGCTACGCGGTCAACGAGACCGAGGACCTCATGCCGCTGCCCATCTGGCTGGCGCACCGCCTGGCCCACCGCCTGGCCGAGGTACGCAAGGCGGGCATCCTCCCCTACCTGCGGCCCGACGGGAAGACCCAGGTCACCTTCGACTACGAGGACGGGCGGCCGGTCGCGCTCAAGACCGTGCTCATCTCCACCCAGCACCAGCCCGGCCTCGATGCCGAGACGCTCATCAAGCCGGACCTGATCGAGCACGTGATCCGGCCGCTGGTCCCCGCGCAGTTCCAGGACGACGACTTCCGGGTGCTGGTCAACCCCACCGGCAGCTTCGAGCTGGGCGGCCCCCACGCCGACTGCGGGCTCACCGGCCGCAAGATCATCGTCGACACCTACGGCGGCGCGGCCCGCCACGGCGGCGGCGCCTTCTCCGGCAAGGACCCGTCCAAGGTCGACCGCTCGGCCGCCTACGCCGCCCGCTGGGTGGCCAAGAACCTGGTGGCCGCGGGCGCGGCCGACAAGGTCGAGGTCCAGGTGGCGTACGCCATTGGTGTGGCCCACCCGGTGTCGCTGCTGGTGGAGACGTTCGGCACCGAGCACATCGACCCGGCCAAGATCGTCCACGCGGTCGACGAGGTGTTCGACCTGCGCCCGGCGGCCATCCTGCGCGACCTCGACCTGCGCCGGCCGATCTACAAGAAGACGGCCGCCTACGGCCACTTCGGGCGCAACGACAAGGAGATGACCTGGGAGCAGACCACCCGGGTCGACGAGGTCAAGAGCGCCCTCGGCCTCTGATCGCCGGCGCTGATCCGATGGGGCGCGGGCGCGTCGCCCGCGTGCTCGTCGACGAGCCGGCCATCGACAAGCGCTTCGACTACCTGGTCCCCGAGTCGCTCGGGGACCAGGTGCGCGTCGGCGACCGGGTGCGCATCGACCTGAGCGGCCGCCGGGTGGGGGGCTGGATCGTCGCGCTGGACGTCGAGCCGCCCGAGGGGGTGGCCCTGCGCCCGCTGGCCCGCTGGTCGGGGCGTGGCCCCGGCGACGAGCTGATCGACCTGGCCGGGTGGGCCGCCTGGCGCTGGGCGGGCCGGCCGGCGTCGTTCCTGCGGACGGCCTCGCCCGAGCGGGTGGTGGCCGACCTGCCCCGGCCGGCGCCCGCCCACCGGCCGGCGCTGGGACCGCCGAGCGCGGCCGGGCGCCTGGCCGCGGACGCGCTGCGCCATCCCCGGGCCGTGCTGCGGCTGCCTCCCGCCGCCGACCCCGTCGGGGTGGCGCTGGCCGCCGCCGGCCTCGGTCACGCCCTGGTGCTGTGCCCGACCGCGGCGCAGGCGGGGGCGGTGGCCGACCGCCTGGCGCGAGCCGGCGTCGTCGTCGCCCGGCACCCCCGGGCCTGGGCCCAGGGCGCGGCCGGAGCCAGCGTGGTGGGCACCCGGGCGGCGGCATGGGCGCCGGTCGCCGGGCTGGCGGCGGTGGTGGTGATCGACGAGCACGACGAGGCCCATCAGCAGGAGCAGGCCCCCACGTGGCATGCCCGCGACGTGGCGGCCGAGCGAGCCCGCCGGGCCGGGGTCCCGTGCGTGCTGACCTCGCCGACGCCGTCACTGGAGGCCTTGGCGTGGGGCCGCCTGGTCGCCCCGTCCCGGGCGGACGAGCGGGCCGGCTGGCCGGTCGTCGACGTGGTGGACATGCGCCGCCAGGATCCCCGCACCGGCCTGTTGCCGCCCCCGCTGGTGCGGCTCCTGCGCAGCGATCGCCGCGTCGTATGCGTGCTGAACCGCACCGGCCGGGCCCGGCTGCTGGCCTGCGCGGCCTGCGGCGAGCTGGCCCGCTGCGAGCGTTGCGACGCCTACGTCACCCAGCCGTCGGACCACGAGCTGGTGTGCGCCCGCTGCGGCACCGTGCGCCCGGTGGTGTGCCTAGCCTGCGGGGCGGGCCGGATGAAGGCGTTGCGGCAGGGCGTCTCCCGGGTCCGGGACGAGATGGAGGCACTGGTGGGCGAGCCGGTGACCGAGGTGACCGGCTCATCCGACGGGCCGCCGGCCCGCACCCGGGTGGTGGTCGGTACGGAGGCCACGCTGCACCAGGTGGCTCGGGCCGATGTGGTGGCGTTCCTCGACTTCGATCAGGAGCTGCTGGCTCCCCGCTACCGGGCGGCGGAACAGGCCCTCGGGCTGCTGGCCCGGGCGGCCCGGCTGGTCGGAGGCAAGGCCGGCGACGGCCGGGTGCTGGTGCAGACGTTCGTGCCCCGCCATGAGGTGGTCCAGGCCGCCCTCCACGGGGATCCCACCCGGGTGTCCGAGGCCGAGGCGGCCCGGCGAGCGCTGCTGGGCTTCCCGCCGGCCACCGCCCTGGCCGAGGTGTCCGGCGCCGCGGCCGCGGCCTTCGTGGAGGGCCTGGGCATGCCGCTGGGGCTGGAGGTGCTGGGCCCGGCGGACGGGCGCTGGCTGGTCCGGGCGCCCGACCATGCCACGCTGTGCGACGCCCTGGCGACAACCCCTCGGCCGCCGGGCCGCCTACGGGTGGCGGTCGATCCGCCGCGCATCTGACCGCCCGTACAGTGACGGGATGAGGACGATCGACTGGGTGGACGGGGCCGTGGTCATCGTCGACCAGACCGCGCTGCCGCACGAGGTCCGGGTGCTCAGCCTGACGGACGTGGACGCGCTGGCGGGCGCCATCCGTCGCCTCGCGGTCCGGGGCGCGCCCGCGCTGGGCGCGGCCGGTGCCCTGGGAGTGCTGCTGGCCGTGCGCCAGGCCCGGACCGAGGGCTGGGACGACGCGACCCTGCGCGCCGCCATCGCCACGATCCGCCACGCCCGGCCGACGGCCGCCAACCTCGCCTGGGGCGTGGACCGGGTCGCCGCCCGGCTGCCGGATGGCGACGGCGCGGTCGAGGCCGAGGCCCGCGCGGTCGTCGAGGAGGACGTGGCCACCAACCGCGCCATGGGCGAGCGGGGCGCCGACCTGCTGGAGCAGCTGTGCCCGTCGTCCGGCCCGCTGCGCCTCCACACCCACTGCAACACCGGCGCACTGGCCTGTGTCGAGGTGGGCACCGCGCTCGGCGTGGCCCGGGCGCTGCAAGCCCGGGACCGGCTGGGACGGGTCTACGCCGACGAGACGCGCCCGCTGCTGCAGGGCAGCCGGCTGACCGCGTGGGAGCTGGAAGGCATGGGCGCCGACTACCGGCTGGTGGTGGACGGGGCCGGGCCCTCGCTGATCGCGCGGGGCTTCGCGGACGCGGTGGTGGTGGGGGCGGACCGCATCGCCGCCAGCGGCGACGTGGCCAACAAGGTGGGGACCTACCCGCTGGCCCTGGCCGCCGCCCGGGCCGGGCTCCCGTTCGTGGTGGTGGCGCCGGAGTCGACTGTCGACCCGGCCACGCCCGACGGCGACGCCATCGCCATCGAGGACCGCGACGAGGACGAGGTGCTGTGCTGGGGCGGAGTCCGCGTCGCCCCCGCCGGCGCCGCGGCCGTCAATCCGGCCTTCGACGTAACGCCCGCCGACCTGGTCACCGCCATCGTCACCGAGGCCCGGGTCGTCCGGCCGGCAGCCGGGGAACGACCGGCCTGAAGGTCAGAACGTGAGGGCGCAGAACGGGGCGCGCCCGGTGGAGAACAGCGCGTCGGCGCGGGCGACCCCGCCGGGGCGGAGCTCGTCGACCCAGCAGGCGGCGGCCAGGCGGCCCCAGCCTTGCCCGCCGAGGTAGGCGGCGCCCAGGGCCCGGACCGGGAACGCCAGGTCGGGCTCCTCGTCGGTGGGGACGCATTCGGCGCCTTCCGGGCCGCCCTCCAGCCGGAACCGGCCGGCGGCGAAGCCGAGGCGGTCGATGACGTCGAACACCAGGGTGCCGGGGGCGGCGTAGCGCCGGGCGGTCAGGGCGGTGGGCACGTCGAGGATCCGCACCCACATGTGGTCGGACCGGTCCGACAGGTAGCCGGTGCGGGCGTCGACCAGCGCCAGGGGCGCGGGCTCATCCACCGGGCGGAGGTGGACGGTCACGTCGGTGACCCAGTCGACCTCGGTCAGGTAGCGCATCAGCTCGAGCGAGCCGCGCGGGGTGGCCGAGACCAGCGGCCGGGCACTGAGCTGGCCGGCGGGCCGGTTGTGCACCCACTTCTCCTCCACGGAGTAGGTGGTGCCGGCCTGGACATCGCCGGAGCCGTCGCGCCAGAGGGCCTTGAGGGCCTTGCGCCGGGTCTCGTCATCGCCGTCGGGGAACGAGTCGACGCCGGCGTGGATCCGCCAGCGTTCGCTGTCCCAGCCGATGTGGCCGGGCGTGGCGCGCCGAACGCGGTCGTAGAGGGCGTCGATCTCCTTGGCGAAGGTCTCGTTGTCGACCAGTTCGACCGAGCCGGTGGGCTCGTCGAGCCAGCGGGCGACACTGGCGTCGATGCGCAGCGCCACCGCCTCGCAGGCGGGCCCGTAGCCGAACCGCCCGTAGATGGGGTACTCGGCCGCGACCAGCGCCGCCACCGGCTCGCCCCGCTCGGCGATGTCGGCCAGCTGCGCCCGCATCAGCCCGCTCAGATGGCCCCGCCGGCGGTGGGTGGGCAGCACGCCCACCGCGCTGACGGCCCCGGCCGGGACCTCGCCGCCGGGCACGGTCAGCGGGGTCGGGAAGGCGTAGGCCACACCGGCCAGGTGCCCGTCCGGATCGACGCTCGTGTGGCAGCGGGCCAGGTCCATGAAAGTGCGGCGGAAGGCCACCATCTCGTCGCTCGCCGGCGGTTCCAGGAAAGCGGTGCGCACCACGTTCAGGAACGTGGCGAGCTCGTCGTCCCTGATGGTGCGTACGGTCGCCTCGGTCACCCCGACGAGGGTAGGCCCCGACCGGCGCCGCCACCCCCGGGAATATTCGGCTCGGAATCATCGGCCCACGCCCGCCGCCGCACCTCGTACAGGGCGATGGCCGCGGCGGTGGCGACGTTGAGCGAGCCGATCCGCCCGAGCTGGGGGATGAAGGCCACCGCGTCGCACACGGCCAGCGCGGCGGGGGACAGGCCCCGGTCCTCGTGGCCCAGCATGAGCGCGACGGGGCCGTCCAGCGCCACCCGATCGAGCGGGACGGCGTCGTCGGTGAGCTCGACGCCCACGATGCGGTAGCCGTCCTCGCGGGCGGCGGCGGCGGCCTCGGCGACCGTGTCGTACCACGACCACTCCAGGTACCGCTGGGACCCCAGCGCCGTCTTGGCCGTCTTGGCGTTGGTGGGGGAGGCCGTGTCGCCGACCAGCCACAGGTGGTCGACCTTGAAGGCCGCCGCGGTGCGCAGGATGGCGCCCACGTTGAACGGGGACTGCACGTGGTCGAGCAGCAGGCCGACCTCGCCGGTGGCGCGGCGCCGCCAGGTCCGGTGCAGGCGCTTCAGCCCGGTGGAGTCGAGCTGGCGGGTCACGGTGTCACCCGGCCGCGGCCCGCACGTCGAGCACGCGGTAGCCCATGCGGCTGGTCAGCCGGTCCACGGCCCAGCCCTGGCCCTCCAGCCAGCGGTGCAGCGAGTCCGCTCCCAGGTGCTTCTGCACGACCAGCAGGGCGCGGCCGCCGTCGTCGAGCCGGCCGAGCCATCCCGACAGCAGGTCGTGCAGCACGGTCTTGCCCACCCGCACCGGTGGGTTGGACCAGAGCGCCGCGAAGCGCACGCCGGCGGGCACGTCCTCGGGCGCGGCCACCCGCACGTTGGCCAGGCCGGCGGCGGCGGCGTTGGCACGGGTCAGCTCCCTCGCCCGCGGGTTCACGTCCACCGCCCACACCGTGGCCCCCGGTGCCCGGGCCGCGAGGGTCAGGGCGACGGGGCCGTAGCCGCAGCCGAGGTCGCACAGGTCGCCGGTCGCGGGCGGGTCCGGCGCCACGAGGAGCAGCACCTTGGTGCCGGGATCGACCCGGCCGGCGGAGAACACGCCCCGATCGGTGGCCAGCGTGAACGAGCGGTCGGGCAGGTCGAGGCGCACGCTCGACGGGCGTGACGGAACGGTCGGGTCCGGGGAGAAGTAGTGGTCGGGCTGAGCGGACGAGCCCACGTCGAGCGACGGTAGCCTGATGGGCCATGGCTCCCTACAGCATCCGTGTGGTCGGCGACCCGGTGCTCCGCCAGCGGGCCGCCGAGGTCACCACCATCGACGGGCGCCTGGCGAAGCTGGCCGAGGACATGCTGGCCACCATGTACGACGCCCCGGGCGTGGGCTTGGCCGCGCCTCAGGTGGGCGTGGAGAAGCGCATGTTCGTCTACGACGTGGGCGAAGGCGGCCGTACGCTCATCAACCCGGTCATCACCGAGAGCGACGGCGAGTGGACCTACGAGGAGGGCTGCCTGTCGGTGCCCGGCCTGTCGTGGGACATCGTGCGGCCCAAGCAGGTGCTGCTCACCGGCGTCGACCTCGACGGCAACGAGATGCAGGTCGAGGCGGACGAGCTGCTGGCCCGCTGCTTCCAGCACGAGATCGACCACCTCGACGGCGTGCTGCTGCTCGAGCGGCTCGACCCCGACACCCGCCGCAAGGCCCTGCGCACCATCCGCGACCTGGGGATCGGCCCGTCGGTGCTGGCCAACGCCGAGCCCCGGCCCGGCGGCCTGTCGTTCGGCTAGCCGGGTGGCGCTGCCACCGGCGCCGGCCCACCCCCGGCGCCTCGTGTTCCTCGGGACGCCCGAGACCTCGGTCGTGGCGCTGCGCGGGCTGGTGGACGCGGGCTGGGACGTCGCGCTCGTCGTGTCCCAGCCCGACAAGCGCCGGGGCCGAGGCGGGGCGATCCTCCCGTCCCCGGTCAAGCAGGCGGCGCAGGAGCTGGGCCTGGCCACCAGCGACCGGGTCGACGACGTGCTCGGCGCGGGCGCGGACCTGGGCGTGGTGGTCGCGTTCGGGCGGCTGATCCGGCCGCACGTGCTGGCCGAGCTGCCCATGGTCAACGTCCACTTCTCGCTGCTACCGCGCTGGCGCGGTGCGGCCCCGGTGGAGCGGGCCATCCTGGCCGGCGACGAGCGCACCGGCGTCGACCTCATGGTGGTGGAGGAGGGACTGGACACCGGCGGCGTCTACGACCGGGTCGAGGTCGCCATCGGGCCGGACGACACCGCCGACGAGCTACGGGCCCGGCTGGCGGTGCTGGGCCGGGACCTGGTGCTCGCCAACCTGGCCCGCGGGCTGGGTGAGCCGCGGCCCCAGGAGGGCGAGCCCACCTACGCCCACAAGATCGACCCCGCCGAGCTGGCAGTCGACTGGTCCGCGCCGGCGGTGGCCATCCACCGGAAGGTGCGGGTGGGCGGCGCCTGGACCACCCACGCCGGCCACCGGCTCAAGCTGTGGCGCACCTCGCTCGCACCCACCGGCCGCCACGATGTCGAGGTGGCCACCGGCGACGGCTCGCTGTGGCTGGTCGAGGTCCAGCCCGAGGGCAAGCGCCGCATGCCGGCGGGCGACTGGGCCAACGGCATCGCCAGCAACGCCGCGGCCGGGCTCGGCCGGTGAGCCGGCCCGCCCCGGCCCGGGCGGTGGCCTTGGACGTGCTGGACCGGATCGACGGCGGCGCCTACGCCAACCTCGTGCTGTCCGCGGCGCTCGAGAGGTCGGGATTGTCGGGGCCGGACCGGCGCTTCGTCACCGACCTGGTCTACGGCACCACCCGGATGCGGCGGGCGTGCGACTACCTGGTCGACCGCTTCCTGGCCCGGCCGGTGGAGGGCCGGGTGCGCAACGCCCTGCGGCTGGGCGCGTACCAGCTCGCGTTGGCCGGCGTCCCGGCCCACGCCGCGGTGGGCGAGACCGTGTCGGCGGCCCCCCGCCGGGCTCACGGGTTGGTGAACGCCGTGCTCCGCCGGGTCGCCCGCGCGCCCGTCGAGTGGCCGGACGACGCCACCCGGCTGAGCGTGCCCGACTGGGTGCTGGACCGCCTCGCCGCCGACCTCGGTCCGGAGGACGCCCGGGCGGCGCTGGCGGCCATGAACCAGCCGGCCACGGTGACCGAGCGGGCCGACGGCTACGTCCAGGACCCCGCCTCCCAGCAGGTGGCCGAGGCGGTGGGGGTGGAGCCGGGTGAGCGGGTGCTCGACCTGTGCGCCGCGCCCGGAGGCAAGGCCACCGCCCTGGCCGCCGCGGCCGAGGGCGTCCGGGTGGTGGCGGCCGACGTGCGGCCCGGCCGGGCCGGGCTGGTGGGAGCCAACGCCGCCCGGGTGGGCGTGGCCGATCGGGTGGCGGTGGTGGCCGCCGACGGCGCCCGGCCACCGTTCCCGCCCGGGGCGTTCGACCGGGTGCTGGTGGACGCGCCCTGCTCGGGACTCGGGACGCTGCGCCGCCGGGCGGACCTGCGCTGGCGGGTCGAGCCCGCGGCGGTGGACCGTCTCGCTGCCCTCCAGGGCCGGCTGCTGGCCGCCGCTGCCGACCTCGTCCGCCCGGGCGGGACGCTGGTCTACTCCGTGTGCACGCTCACCGCGGCCGAGTCCCTCGCGGTCGACGAGGCACTGGCGGGGGCGCGGCCGGACCTGGTGCCGCTCGACCCGCCGGGCGAGCCCTGGCGGCCCTGGGGCCGCGGCGCGCTCCTGCTGCCCCAGGTCGAGGGCACTGACGGGATGTGCCTGGTGCGTTACCGCCGCCAGGCACGCCCGTAGAGTGCGGGCATGCCCGAGCCCCAGCAGTTCACCGCCGAGCTGCACCCCGCCGGTCGCGGCGGCTCCGCCTTCGACGTACCCCACGGGGCGGCCGCCGCGCTCAGCGACAGCAAGCGCCCGCCCGTGACGGTCACCATCGGCGGCCACACGTTCCGCACCCGCATCGCGGTGTACGGCGGCCAGCCCATGGTGGGAGTGTCCAAGGCCAACCGGACCGCGGCCGGCATCGACTTCGGCGACCGGTTCGAAGCCACCGTCGCGCTGGACGAGGAGCCCCGGGTCATCGAGGTGCCCGACGACCTGGCCACCGCGCTGGCGGGCGACGCCGAGGCGGCCGCCGCTTTCGAGCACCTGGCCTACACCCACCGCCGCGAGTACGTGATCTGGATCACCGAGGCCAAGCGGCCCGAGACCCGGGCCCGCCGGGTGGCGGGCACGCTCGACAAGCTGCGAGGCGGCGAGTGACCACCTGGCAGGCCAAGGTCCTCACCGTCTCCGACGGCGTGGTGGCCGGCACCCGGGACGACCGCTCGGGCGCGGCACTGGAGGACCGGCTCACGGAGGCCGGCTTCCGCGTGGTCGAGCGCCGGGTGAGCGCCGACGGGACCGACGAGGTGGCCGAAGCTCTGCGCGAGTTGAGCGCCGGGTTCGAGGGTGTGATCGTCACCACCGGCGGGACCGGCTTCGGACCCCGCGACCTGACCCCCGAGGGCACCCGGGCCGTGCTCGACCGCGAAGCGCCCGGCCTGGCCGAGGCCATGCGGCTGGTCAACCCGCTGGGCCGCCTGTCCCGGGCCGCGGCGGGGACCATCGGCACCGCCCTGGTGCTCAACACCCCGGGGTCGTCCAAGGGTGCGGTCGAGTGCGTCGACGCGGTGATCGACGTCGTGCCCCACGTCCTCGACCTGCTCACCGGGGGCCGCCCCCACTGATGTCGCCCGACCGCGACCACAGCCGCATGCTGCGGGCGGTCGAGCTGGCGGCCGCCGTCCGGGGCACGACCTCGCCCAACCCCTGGGTGGGCTGCGTGATCGTGACCGCCGCCGGTGAGGAGTTCGAGGGCGCCACCCATCCGCCCGGCGGCCCCCACGCCGAAGCGGCCGCCCTGGCCGCGGCGGCGGCCGCGGGCGCCGACCTGCACGGCGCCACCGCCTACGTCACGCTGGAGCCGTGCAGCCACCACGGCCGCACCCCACCGTGCGCCGACGCGCTCGTCGCCGCGGGCGTGTCCCGGGTGGTGGTCGGGCTGGCCGACCCCGATCCGGACCCGCAGGTGGCCGGCCAGGGCCTGGCTCGCCTGCGGGACGCGGGCGTCGAGGTCGAGGTGGGCGTGGCCGCCGCCGCGGTGACCGAGCAGCTGGCCCCCTACCTCACCCACCGCCGGACCGGCCGGCCCTACGTGGTGCTCAAGCTGGCCGCCAGCCTCGACGGCCGCACCGCCGCAACCGACGGCACCAGCCGCTGGATCACCGGCGAGGCCGCCCGCGCCGACGCCCACCGGCTGCGGGCCGAGAGCGACGCGGTGCTGGTGGGCGCGGGCACCGTGCGAGCCGACGATCCCGCCCTCACCGTCCGCCACGGCGAGGGCCGCGACCCGCTGCGGGTGGTGCTGGGGAAGGCGCCGCCCGAGGCGCGGGTCCATCCCTGCCTGGAGATGACCGGCGAGCTGGGCCCGATCCTGGACGACCTGGGCGCCCGCGGCGTGCTGCAACTCCTGATCGAGGGAGGCGCCACGGTGGCGGGAGCCTTCCACCGCGCCGGCCTGGTCGACGCCTACGTGCTCTACCTCGCGCCCGCCCTGTTCGGCGGCGATGACGCCCCCGGGTTGTTTTCCGGCGCCGGAGCCGCCACGATGGCCGACGTCTGGCGCGGGCGCATCACCCGCGTCACCCGGGTAGGCGACGACATCCGCGTCGACCTGCGTCCTGCGAGGAGCACATAGATGTTCACCGGCATCGTCGAGGAACTGGGGACCATCGCGGCGGTCTCCGGCGATCGGATCCGCATCGCGGCCCGGCTCGTCCTGGAGGACGCCAAGACCGGCGACTCCATCGCCGTCGACGGCTGTTGCCTCACCGTGGTCGACCAGGGCGAGGGCTGGTGGGAGGCGGACGTCTCCCCCGAGACCCGCAAGCGCACGACCCTGGGCGACCGCACGCCGGGCGACCCGGTCAACCTGGAGCGCCCGGTGCGGGCGCAGGACCGCCTTGGCGGCCACATCGTGCAGGGCCACGTGGACGGCGTGGGCGAGATCGTGGACCCGGCACCGGACCTGCGGGTGCGCATGCCGCGCGAGCTGCTCCGCTACATGGTGGAGAAGGGCTCGATCACGGTGGACGGCGTGAGCCTCACCGTCGTGGACGTGCTGGACGACGGCTTCACGGTGGCGGTCATCCCGCACACCGAGGCGGTGACCACACTCGGGACCAAGGGCCCGGGCGACGCGGTCAACCTCGAGGTGGACGTGACCGTGAAATACGTCGAGCGCCTGCTCGCATGGAAGGATGGCGGCTCGCCGGCCGGCCCGTCCCCGGAGGAGAGCTGATGCCGCCAGCCCAGATCAAGGACGCGATCGACGCCATCGGGCGCGGCGAGATCGTCGTGGTGGTCGACGACGAGGACCGGGAGAACGAGGGCGACCTCATCATGGCGGCCGAGTTCGCCACCCCCGAGACCATCGCCTTCTTCCTCCACCACACCTCAGGCGTCATCTGCGCCCCGGTGACCCGCGAGCGGGCCCGAGAGCTGGACCTCCCGCTCATGGTGGCCAACAACACCGAGAGCATGCGCACGGCCTTCACGGTCAGCGTCGACTACCGCCACGGCACCACCACCGGCATCTCCGCCCACGACCGGTCGGCCACCATCCGGGCGCTGGTCGATCCCTCCACCCGGGCGGCGGACCTGCTGCGGCCGGGCCACATCTTCCCGCTCGAGGCCCGCGACGGCGGCGTGCTCAAGCGGGCCGGGCACACCGAGGCGGCGCTGGACCTGGTGCGCATGGCCGGGCTGTACCCCGCCGGCGTGCTGTGCGAGCTGGTCAACGAGTCCAAGGACGACATGGCCCGCATGCCCGAGCTGGAGCGCTTCTCCCAGAAGCACGGGCTGCTGCTCATCTCGATCGCCGATCTGGTGCGCTACCGCCGCCAGAACGAGCGGCTGATCCGTCGGGTGGGCGAGGCCCGCATCCCCACGCAGTGGGGCGACTTCACCTGCTACGCCTACCAGTCCACCCTGGACGGCACCGAGCACCTGGCCTTCGTCAAGGGCGCGGTCAGCGGCGAGCAGAACGTCCTGGTCCGGGTGCACAGCGAGTGCCTGACCGGCGACGTGTTCGGCTCCTTGCGCTGCGACTGCGGGCCCCAGCTGCAGGCGGCCATGCGCCAGGTGGCCGAGGAGGGCCGCGGCGTCGTCCTCTACTACCGGGGCCACGAGGGCCGGGGCATCGGCATCGGCCACAAGCTCCAGGCCTACCGGCTCCAGGAGCAGGGCCACGACACGGTGGACGCCAACCTCAAGCTGGGCCTGCCGGTCGACAGCCGCGAGTACGGCATCGGGGCCCAGATCCTGGTGGACCTCGGCATCACCACGATGCGCATGCTCACCAACAACCCCGCCAAGAAGGGCGGGCTGTCCGGGTTCGGCATCAAGATCACCGAGCGGGTGCCGCTCCAGATCGAGCCCAACCCCGAGAACATCGCCTACCTGCGCACGAAGCGGGAGCGCATGGGCCATCTGCTGGAGGGACTCGACGATGTGCTGTGAGGACGGGCATGGCTGAAGGCAACGACCGGGCCTCGGTGCCCGAGGGGCTCGACGGTGCGGGGCTGCGTGTGGGCGTGGTGCGCACCCGCTGGAACGCAGGGGTGGTGGATCGCCTGGCCGAGGGCGTGGAGCGAGGGCTCAAGGCCCTGGGCGTGGTGGCCGACGACATCGTGGAGGTGTCGGTGCCGGGCTCGTTCGAGATCCCGTTCGCCGCCCGCGCCCTGGCCGCTTCGGGCCGGGTGGATGCGGTCGTCTGCGTCGGCTCGGTCATGCGCGGCGAGACCAGCCACTACGACCTGGTGGCGGGGGAGTGCGCTCGCGGCATCCAGGACGTCCAGCTCGCGACCGGAGTGCCTATCGGGTTCGGCGTGCTGGCCACCGAGGACGAGCACCAGGCCCTGGCCCGCTCGCAGGGCCCGGGCGGCCACAACGTGGGTGAAGAGGCCGCCCAGGCCGCGGTCGAGATGGC
>DASRJN010000108.1:0-3211 GCA_035649455.1 Acidimicrobiales bacterium | reverse complement strand
GTGGGCGGACAGGTCGTCGGGACGGCACTCCACCAGCGAGCCCTTCATCGCCCGCCCGATCGGGGTGCGGGCCGTCGAGACGATCACGGCTTCGGTCATGGCGGATCCTCCTGGCGCGGGGGTCGTGCGTCCTGCGTGTCTTGCTATGTTACCGGTCGGTCACCAACCTGGCCTTGGTGCGAGTGATCGTGCGTGTGGCCGCCGCGGGTGTCCAGCCAGCGGCGGAACCCGGCGGCGTTGGAGTGGATGCCGTTCAGCGTCTCGAGCTTCTCCCGCTGGGCCGGATCGGTCCCGTCGAGGTCGGCCCCGAAGGCGTCGGACAGGGCCTCGGCGATGTCCCGGTCCTCGCGCCAGGCCGCTTCGGCCACCTCGGCCCACCGGCGCAGCGTTCCCTCGGCCTCCTCGAGGATGGCCTGGGGGTCGGGGACCAGCCCGTAGTGGGCCAGGGCGATCCCGGCCGGGCGGCGTTCGGCGAAGCGTCGCAGGGAGTTCAGCGCCTGGTCGAGGTCGAAGTCGGGCGGCGGCGTGGCCGGGCGGAGGATGCCGATGTCGGGCAGGCGGACGCCCACGGCATCGCCGGCGAAGAGCAGGCCCGAGTCCGAGTCGTGCAGGGCAAGGTGGTGCTTGGCGTGCCCGGGCGAGTCGACCACGGTCAGCGTGCGGTTGGGCGACACGACGAGCTGTTCGCCGTCCTCCAGCACGTGGACGCGCTCGGCCGGCGTCGGGGTAAGCCGCCCGTACAGCGAGTCGAGCAGGTCCCCGTAGACCATGGCCGCGCTGTTGACCAGCTTGGCCGGGTCCACGAGGTGGCGTGCTCCCCGCTGGTGGACGTACACGGTGGCCTCGGGGAAGGCGGCGGCCACGTCGCCCACCCCGCCCGCATGGTCGAGGTGGATGTGGGTGACGGCCACACCCGCCAGGTCGCCCGGGGCCACGCCGAGCTCGTCCAGCGCGGCGAGCAGGTGGGGCACGGAGGTCTGGCTGCCGGTCTCCACGAGGACCGGCGCCTCGCCGGTCACGAGGTACCCGGCCGTGACCTGGTGCCATCCGCCGAGCAGCGTGTCTATCTGCAGGACGCCGGGAGCGATCTCGCTGTGCATCTGCGTCCGACCCTACCGTCGATCGGCGGCCGTTCTCATCGACGAGACCTCACCGGCGTCATCGTTCGTTGTCATACCCCGTAGCTACCATCCGCTCCGTGCGACGTGGCACTCCGTCACCCGATCCGTCATCAAGTCCCCTGACGCTGTGGGACGACCCGGCCGAGCCCACCTGGTCGGTGCCCGAGCTGGGCGAGGCGCTGGCCGCCAGCCTGCGGGTCGCGTTCCCCGACGAGGTGTGGGTGCGGGGCGTGATCCGCAACCTCAACCCGGGGCGGCGGGGCGGCACGGTGTGGTTCGACCTGGTGGAGCCGGCCCCCGGGGGCGACCTGTCCCGCCCGGTCGAGGCGTCGCTGCCCGTGGTGCTGTTCGACACGGCCCGCCGGCGGGTCAACGCCCGGCTGACCGACGCGGGCGGCGCCGTGCGCATGACCGACGGCACCGAGGTGCGGCTGCGGGGCCGGGTGACGTTCTGGGACCGCGGCGGCCGGCTGCAGCTGCAGATGTCCGACATCGACCCCTCGTTCACGCTGGGCCGGCTGGCCGACGATCGGGCCCGGCTGCTGCGGGCGCTGGCGGCCGAGGATCTGCTCGAGCGCCAGGCTCGCTTGGCTCGGCCGGCGATGCCACTGCGGCTCGGGCTGGTGACCAGTGCGGGGTCGGCCGCCGAGCACGACGTGCTCGACGAGCTGGCCCGGTCGGGCATCGGGTTCTCGGTGCTGCGGGCCGATGTGCGGGTCCAGGGCACGCGGGCCGCCCGGTCGGTGGCGTGGGGCCTGGCGGCCGTGGCGGCCCGCGGGGTCGACCTGGTGCTGCTGGTGCGGGGCGGGGGCGCGACGACCGACCTAGCGGTGTTCGACTCCGAGGCCATCGCCCGAGCGGTGGCGGGCTTGGAGGTCCCGGTGCTCACCGGCATCGGCCACGACATCGACCGCTCGGTGGCCGACGAGGTGGCCCATGCCAGCTACAAGACGCCCACCGCCTGCGCCCAGGCGGTGGTGGCCGACGTACGGGCGGTCGAGCAGCGAACGCGCTCGGCCTGGCGGGCGATCGCGCTCGCGGCCCGCCGCCATGGCCGCCGCGAGGCCGAGCGCCTGCGGGCGTGCGGCCAGCACGTGGCGGTGGCCACCCGCCAGGGCCTGGCGGCCGCCGACCGCGACCTGGCCACGCGGGGCGTGCGGGTCGGCCGGTCCGCGTCGGGTGCCCTGGCCCGCTCGACCTCACGCGTCGACCGGGCCGTGGCCCGGGTCGAGGCGGGCGGACGTGGCCACCTGCGCACCCACGAGGCCGCGCTCGCGGGCGCGTCCCGGCGGCTGGCCGGCCGGGCTCCCCGGGCGGTGGCCGGGGCCACGCGGCGGCTCGACGGGGTCGAGGCCCAGGTGCGGGCGCTCGATCCGGCCCGCACCCTGGCCCGGGGCTGGTCCATCACCCGTAACGAACAGGGTCGGGTGGTGCGCTCGCCATCGGCGGTGCGGCCCGGCGACCGCCTGGTCACCACGGTGGCCGAAGGCCAGGTACACAGCACGGTCGACGGCACCGAAGCCACGGGAGAGGAGGCGTGATGACAGAGCAGCTGGGCTACGCCGAGGCCCTGGCCGAGCTCGAGGGCATCCTCGACGAGCTGGACGGCGACGAGGTCGACGTCGACGTCCTCGGCTCCCGCGTCCGCCGGGCAGCCGAGCTGCTGCGCCTGTGCCGCGAGCGCATCGCGGGCGCCCGGTTCGAGGTGGAGCAGGTCGTGGCCGAGCTGGAAGCCGAGGTCGAGGCGGCCACCGACGCCGACACGGCCATACCGGAGGCGCCAGACGGCACCGGCTGACCTACGACGACGTGCGAGACGACTTGCAAGCAGATCCGTATCAGACAGAAGTGCCTGCACAGCTGCGCCGCTGATCGAGCGGAGAGCTGGTGGCGGGCCCCTCGGTTCGTGGCGCCACACCAGCGGTTGGTGGTCGTCTACGGCACGCAATGAGCGCACGTCCGCCGGTCAGGCGACGTTGCTGTCGTCGGCTTCGGGGCAGCGGGCGGTGAGGCGGCCCTCGACGGTCTGGCCGTCGGGGACCGGGGCCAGCTCGCCGTCGAGCGCGGCCCAGGTGGCGTCGACCACCAGT
>DASRJN010000107.1:0-15992 GCA_035649455.1 Acidimicrobiales bacterium | reverse complement strand
TTCCGTGACGAGCGGGGCCGCGAGCTGTTCGACCTCCCCGACGCGCCTCGGCCCGACCCCGACACCCCGGCTCCCGTCCGCTTCCTGCCCGAGTACGACAACGTTCTGCTCAGCCACGCCGACCGGTCCCGGTTCGTGCGTTCGGAGGACCGGGACCAGATCGCCGCGCTGTTCGTCGAGCGGGGCCTGGGCTCGGTGCTCTCCGACGGCAGGGGACGGGGGGTGTGGCGCCTCGACCGCGAGCCTCGCGGCGGTCCGGCCGTCCTCACTGTTCGTACGTTCGGGCAGCTGAACGGCCGTGACGCGGTCGCCGTCGAGGCCGAAGCGAGCCGGTTGCTGGACTTCCTCGCCCCGGGCGCCCAAGGGGAAGTGCGCGTGGTCGCCTTGGACGGCGGCGCTAACGTGACTCGCACATGAAGACCCAGGGCCACACCCGTGGCCCGACGGCAAGTCCCGGGGCCGCAGCCAGCGGGGAGGGAACCGTGGTGTCCGCCACCGCCCACGACGAAAACGAGAGTGGGGCCGGCGCGACGTGACGGACGCGCCGGCGGTGGCCCCCGAGGCCGCCGCATCTCCGACCGAGCCGGACGCGGGCGCCGCCGCCATCCGGCTCGAACGCCTGACCAAGCGCTACCCGGGCGCGGCCGCTCCCGCGGTCAACGAGCTCGACCTCGCCATCCCCCGGGGCGAGCTCGTGGCGTTGGTGGGACCGTCCGGCTGCGGCAAGACGACCACGCTCAAGATGATCAACCGGTTGGTCGAGCCCACCGGCGGCACGGTGTGGCTGGAGGGCACGGACATCCGCACGCTGCCGGTGCACGAGCTGCGCCGGGGCATCGGGTACGTGATCCAGCAGGCCGGGCTGTTCCCCCACCGCAAGGTGGCCGACAACATCGCCACCGTTCCCCAGCTCGCGGGCTGGCCCAGGGATCGGGTGCGGGCGCGGGTCACCGAGCTGGCCGACCTGGTCGAGCTCGACCCCGACCTGCTCGACCGCTACCCGTCCGCGCTGTCGGGCGGCCAGCAGCAGCGGGTGGGGGTGGCCCGGGCGCTGGCGGCCGACCCGCCCGTGCTGCTGATGGACGAGCCGTACTCGGCGGTCGACCCCATCGTGCGGGCCCGCCTGCAGGACGAGCTGCTGGCGCTGCAGCAGCGGGTGCAGAAGACGATCGTGCTGGTCACCCACGACATCGACGAGGCCATCAAGCTGGCGGACCGCATCGCCATCCTCAAGGTGGGTGGGATCCTCGCCCAGGTGGACACGCCCGAGGACCTGCTGCGTGATCCGGTGGACGAGTTCGTGGCCGATTTCCTGGGCGACGACCGGGGGATCAAGCGCCTGTCGCTCATGCGGGTGCGTCAGGCCCGCGTCAGCCCGGGACCGGTGGTGGCGCCCGCCGCCTCGGCCGCCGAGGCCCGCGCCGTCATGACCACGCACGCCACCGACTGGGTGGCGGTCGTCGACGGCGACGGCTGCCTGGCCGGCTGGGTCGGAGCCGCGGCGCTCGACGGCGCGGCCCGGGTGGGCGACCTGGCCCCCGAGTCGTTCGCCGCGGTAGTCCACCCCGACACCACGCTCAAGGCCGCGCTCGACGGGATCGTCACCTCTCGCACCCGGGTGGCGGTGGTGGTCGACGCCGAGCGCCGCTATCAGGGCGTGCTCACGGTCGACGACCTGGCCGAGGGGGTCACCCGGTGATCGGCGCGAACGAGCCGCTCATCGAATGGGACTGGGTGAGCCGTCACACCGACGAGATACAGGATCGGCTGTGGCAGCACTTGTCGCTCACGGTCGTGGCGGTGGGCATCGGCTTCGCGCTGGCCTTGGGCCTGGCGCTCATCGCGGTGCGCTGGCGCTGGACCTACGGGCCGCTGGCCGGGGTGGCCGGGGTGCTGTACGCCATCCCCGCGCTGGCCCTGTTCGGCTTCCTGGTGTCGTTCCCCCAGTTCGGGCTGGGCTTCCGCACCGCGGAGGTGGCGCTGGTCAGCTACACGCTGCTCATCCTCCTGCGGAACATCGTGACCGGGCTCGACTCGGTGCCGGCCGCCACCCGCGAGGCGGCCGACGGCATGGGCTTCGAGGGCTGGCGCCGGATGCTCCGGGTCGACATCCCTCTCGCCGCGCCCGTCATCATCGCGGGCCTGCGCATCGCCACCGTCACCACCGTGGGCCTCGTCACCGTGGCGGGCCTGGTCGCGGCGGGCGGCCTGGGCGAGCTGATCACCGAGGGCCTCGGCCGCAGCTTCTCCACGCCCATCGTGGTCGGCGCGGTGCTGTCCATCGCCTTGGCGGTCGTGCTCGACCTGGCCTTCCTGGCCCTGGAGTGGGTGCTCACGCCGTGGGCTCGCGTCCGGGCGCCGAGGGGCGGTGACACGTGAGTGGCACCCTGCAAGAGCTGTGGGACTACTTGAGCAGCGACAAGGCGTGGTCCGGCCAGAACAGCCTGCCCGCCCTGACGTGGGCCCACGTCCAGATCTCGGTGGCCGCGGTGCTCGTCGCCGCGCTGATCGCCATCCCGCCGGCGGTCCTGCTCGGCCACGTGCGCCGCGGCGGCATCGTCGCGGTGTCGATCGTGAACATCGGGCGGGCCATCCCGTCCTACGCGGCGATGGCGCTGATCCTGCCTTTCGCCCTCAAGTACGGGTTCGGGCTCGGCTTCTGGCCGACCGTGGCGGCGCTGTTCCTCCTGGCGGTCCCGCCCATCTTCACCAACACCTATACCGGCGTGCGCACCGTGCCCGCGGAGACGCTGGAGGCGGCCCGGGGCATGGGGATGCGCCCCAGCCAGCTCATCCGCCAGGTCGAGGTGCCGGTGGCTCTGCCCCTGATCCTCACCGGCCTGCGGGTGTCGGCCGTGCAGGTCGTGGCCACGGCCACGCTCGGCGCCCTGGTGGCTTACCGCAACCTGGGCACGCTCATCGTCACCGGCTACACCAGCCCTACCAAGGGCGGGCTGCTGGCGGGCGCCATCCTCGTCGCCGCGCTCGCCCTCGCGACCGACGGGTTCTTCGCCCTCGCCGAGCGCCGGCTGGTGCGGTGGCGGGCCCCGCGCGGCCGGACCGCCGACGCCGGCATGGCGGCCCAGCCCGAGCCGGCGGCCACCTAGCCCCACGTGTTCCCATCGACAGCGACCCTCCCGGGGGAAAGGAACAACCCGATGAGACGACATCTGAAGGTGATCGCCGTGCTGGCGGCCTTCGTCGTGTTGGGCGCCGCATGCGGCGACGATGACGACGACACCGCCAGCGGGAGCGACAGCGGGACCACCGTGCCCGAGGGCCCAGCCATCAGCATCGGCGCCCAGGACTTCGGCGAGTCGCAGATCGTGGCCCAGATCTACCAGGGGGCCCTCGAGAACGCGGGCTACGACGTCAGCGTCCAGGACCTGACCGGCTTCCGGGAGCTGGTGTTCGACGGCTTCGAGTCCGGCGACATCAACCTTGCCCCCGACTACGTGGCCTCGCAGCTGGAGTTCCTGCTCGCCGACGCGGGTGAGGAGGGCGGCCAGGCCACCAGCGACGTGGACGAGACGCTGGCCAAGCTCACCCCGCTCCTGGAGGACCGGGACCTGGTGGCGCTCACGCCGTCCGACGCGGTGGACACCAACGCGTTCGTGGTCACGCAGCAGACCTCGGACGACAAGGACATCACCACGCTGTCCGATCTCGCCGCCAACGGCTCCGATCTCACGCTGGGCGCGCCGCCGGACTGCGAGACCAACGGCTTCTGCATCCCGGGCCTGATGCGGGTGTACGGCGTCGACTTCACCAGCCACTTCTCGCCACTGGAGTTCGGCCTGATCCCCGACGCCCTCGACGCGGGCGAGGTCCAGATCGGTGTGGTGGGCTCGACCGACGGCCGCCTGGCCGACGAGTCGACCGGATGGGTCCTGCTCGAGGACGACAAGGGCATGTTCGCGGCCGACAACGTCTTCCCGGTGGCCTCCCAGGAGCTGGTCGACGCCTACGGCGACGACTTCAAGGACCTGATGGACAGCATCTCGGCCCAGCTGACCACCGACGACCTCGTCGCCATGAACAAGCGCTACGACATCGACCACGACGACGCCGAGGACATCGCGGCCGACTGGCTGTCGGACAACGGATTCGATTGATCGGGTCGACGCGGTAGACCGGTCCTCGTGGACGTCCACGAGCTGACCGAGCTACGCCAGGAGTACAGCTTCGCCGGACTGTCGGCCGCCGATCTGGCGGCCGACCCGGTGGAGCAGTTCCGCGCCTGGTTCAAGACCTGGCACGAGGTGGGCGTGGGCGACCCCAACGCCATGGTGGTCGCGACCGTGGGGACCGACGGGCGCCCGTCGGTCCGCACGGTGCTGCTCCGGGCCTTGGACGAGGGCGGCTTCACGTTCTTCACCAACCTGAACAGCCGCAAGGGCCGCGAGCTGGCCGCCAACCCGCGGGTCTCGCTGCTGTTCCCGTGGCACCCGCTGGGCCGGCAGGTGATCGTCGAGGGCGCGGCCGCGGCCGTCGGCGCCGCCGCCTCGGACGCCTACTGGGCCACCCGGCCCCGCGGCAGCCAGATCGCGGCGGTGGCCTCACCCCAGAGCGAGCTGGTGGCCGACCGGGCCGACCTGGAACGGCGCTGGTCGGAGGTCGAGGTGGCCCACGCCGGCGGGGACGTGCCCCGGCCCGAGCACTGGGGCGGCGTCCGGGTGGCGCACGAGCGGGTCGAGTTCTGGCAGGGCCGGGAACGGCGCCTGCACGACCGGCTCGTCTACGAGCGCGACCCGTCGCTGGAGACCGGCTGGCGGATCTCGCGGCTCGCGCCCTGATCCGGCTCGGGGCCGTGGCGTCCGATGCGGACGGCGACGGCCACCGCGGCCAGCAGGACGACGATCACGACCGCGATCCGCAGCGCGCCGGTGTCCTGGACCCACTGCGTCAGGTCGTCGGACCAGCCGATCACCCGATCGGTGATGCTGGACGTGGGCAGCTGGCCGGGGCCGGACCGGTTCAGCCGCAGCTCCAGCCAGCCGTAATACGCCACGTATGCCCCGGCCAGGGCGACCAGCCCGCCCGCCACCCGGCCGATGTAGGGCTGGGTGCGGCGCAGGAAGCGGACGATCGAGGTGCGGGCCAGGGCGATGCCGACCGTGAGGGCCAGCAGCACCAGCGACATCCCCAGCGCGTACAGGCCGAACACGACCAGCCCGTCGGCCACGGACTCGCGGCTGATGGTGCCCGCCACCCCCACCAGGAAGGCGGGCAGCGCGCAGCCGATGGAGGCGATGGCGTACGACACCCCGAACACGAACATCGAGCCGAGCGTGCGCTCCCGTCCGCCCCGGTCGAGGCGGGGCAGCGCCACCCGCAGCTCGAAGCCGCACAGCAAGGCCACGCCCAGCCCGAACAGGCCGAGGCCGATGACCAGCGAGATCCAGGGGGCGTTCTCGTACACCGGCAGCGAGGTGAGCTCGACGGCCAGGCCGGCGAGGGCGAACACGGCCAGGAACCCGAGCGACACCGCGCCCGCCACCCACACCGCCTGGGCCACGCCCGCCCGGGGGGCTTCGCGCTCGTCTCCCTCCAGGCCCAGGAAGAACGACAGGTAGGCGGGAAGCATGGCGAACCCGCACGGGTTCACCGTGGCCACCATCCCCAGGGCCAGGTAGTAGGCCCAGGGCCCGTCGGGGCCGATGGCCGCGAGGCTGCCGGTCACGCCGGCACCCCCAGCACGTCGCTGACCTTGGCCCGCAGCTCGTTCTCGCTCAGCGCGCCGCTGACCCTGTCCACCACCTCGCCCGAGGCATCGATGAACACGGTCGTGGGCATGGACAGGCCCTGGAAGTAGGTCAGCGCGCTGCCGTCGGGATCGGTGTAGGTGGGGTAGGTGACACCGGTCTGCTCGACAGTGGCGAGGGCATCCTCGGGGCTGTCCTGGTAGGCCATGCCCACGACGGTGACCTGGTCGCCCAGGCTCTGGTGCACCGCCTCGAACCCGGGCATCTCCGTGAGGCAGGGCGCGCACCACGAGGCGAAGAAGTTGAGGACGACGGGCTTGGTGCCGATCAGCTCGCCGAGCGACGCATCGGGTTGGTCGCCGAGCGCCCCGAGGCGCACGTCGGCCACCGAGTCGGGCAGGTCACCCTGGGCCGACAGCTCCATGCCGTCGGCGTTGTCGGACGCGCTCGACGCCGGCGACTCGTCCCCCCAACCCAGGAGCGCGGCGGCGCCCACCGCCGCTACCAGGGCAAACGTGGTCGCGGCGAAGACCGCGGCGAGGGGGATGCGGCGGTTTGCCACAGCGCGACGCTACTGCCGCAACCGGCCGCTGCGGCAATCGGGCCCTGGGGGGTAGGAAGGGCCCGCCGTGCGGGAGCATCGCCGCCGCGCGATGCCCCCGCACCAGGGTCTGGTCGATCTCCCGCTCCGCATTCGCCACTGTGCCGGTGACGGCCCCGGTCGGCGCAGCTAGTGGTGCCGAGAGTCGGCTGCGTTCTTGTACGTATGGCTACGCAATTCGGATCACCGCCACTCCTTGCAGATGGTCAGGGATCGGGATGTCGGGCAGCTGATCCTCGGGCCGGGCCAGCTTCGGCGGCCGGCCTCGCCGCCTCTTGGTGGCCAGGATCTTGCCGTTGAGGAAGAGCTGGCCGCCCCAAACGCCCCACGGCTCGCGCCGCTCGAGGGCGCCTTCGAGGCAGGGGATCATGGCCGGGCACGTAGCGCAGATGTGCTTGGCCCGGGCGATGTCTTGCAGCTCCTCGCTGAAGAACATGGTGGCGAAGCGACCGCTGCCGTCGTTGCAGCGGGCGTGCGCCCACCAGGAGTCCTCCGTGGCGAGGAGCTCGGGTTCAGGCTCTTCGGCCTCACGGTTCCCGAGGGGTTCGGGTCTGGTCAGGTCGAGGATCTCGTCGGTTTCGTCTGCGGTAGGGGCGATCATCTGCCCATTCCCCTCATGTGTCTGGTTACGAGATCGGTTCGCTGGTCTGGTCGATACGTCCATTGGTCTGTGTGGAGGGAAAGAGAAAGGCCGCCGGGAGAATCCCGACGGCCTTTGGAGAGGGGTTGCGCTTCTGCGCCTGATCTGATCAGGGGAAGCTCTCCCAAGGCCGTGGGATGGCTCGATCAATGCCAAACGCCCAGGACTCCGGCTTGGCATTGCCATCGAGCCACGTGTAGGCGTAGATGGGCGCGCCGAGCTGGGCGGTGGCGTGGAGGGTGGTCGGGCACACACCGGGGCGCGCGGCACCGGTGGCTACGAGACCACCCAGCTGCATGGTGCCGTTCGTCATCGGTCCTGCCGTTCCCTTCGTGTCGCCGCGGGGCCTAGTGCTCCCGTCGGAGCACTAGGGCATCACGCGGCACATGTCCGCGTCAATGGATTAATCGTCTTTGGCGCGATTCGTTCGCTCGACGGCAGGATCACTGCGCCTTCCGCGCACCGGTCGCTTGGGTGCCGGCGGGGATCAGGCGGTTCCGGAGCCGTCCACGGCCTCGATGCGGAACAAGTGCTCACGGTACCAGCGCAGCTCGTTCACGCTCTCCCGGATATCGTCCAGCGCCCGGTGGGTGGTCTCCTTGCGGGGCGCGGCCTCCACCACGTCGGGTGCCCAGCGCACCGCCAGCTCCTTGATCGTCGACACGTCCACCGACCGGTAGTGCAGGAAGTTCTCGATGTCGGGCAGGTAGGCGGCCAGGAAGCGGCGATCGGTGCCGATCGAGTTGCCGCACAGCGGGACGGTGCGCGGCAGCGGCACGTGGGTGCGGATGAAGTCGAGCGTGGCCGTGCCCGCCTGCTCCAGCGAGATCTGGGAGGCCTCGATGGCGGGCAGCAGGCCGCTGCGGGTGTGCATGTCGCGCACGACGTCCACCATGGCGTCCAGCGCCTCACGCGGCTGGTGGACGACCAGGTCCGGCCCCTCGGCCACGATCTCCAGGTTGTCGTCGGTCACGAGCGTGGCGATCTCGACGATCACGTTGCGGGTCGGATCGAGCCCTGTCATCTCGAGGTCCATCCACACGAGCACGAGGGTGACCCTAGACCCACCCGCTCCGGATCGACCGGCAGACCGTCGCGGCCGGCGGTCAGTACTCGTCGCTGTCGCCGTCGTCGAGCTCGGACACGCGCTTGACCAGCACGAGGCGCCGCCCGCCGTCGAGCAGGTGCCACTCGTCCACGCTGGCGTCCAGCACCGCGGCCGCCACCTCCGGCACGGTCGTCACCGCGTGGCCGTCGCTCGCCGGGCCGGTCAGCCGCAGGTCGATCCGCAGGCTGTCGGGCGCCACGTCGTAGTCCACCGCCAGCGTGCCTTCGCCCGCCGGCTCGGGTGCCAGCAGCGCCGCCGCCTCGCCCACCGCCAACCGCAGCTGCTCGACCTCGCGGTAGGTGAACCCGGCCTGGGTCGCGAGCCCTGCCGCCCCGGCCCGCGTGATGCGCACCGCGGCCGACGTCGCAGGCACGGTGAGCCGGATGCTGTCCACGGGCATGATTCTGCCCGCCGCGGGTACCGGCCCCGCCCCGGTCCGCCTGGTTGGCTGAATGATCACCCTCGGTGACGAGCGAACTGGGCGAGAGCAGGGCAGACTCGCCTGCGTGTTGCCCAGGATCCTGCCCATGAAAGCCGTCACCGGCGAGCTGCCGACCGGGGAGGGCTGGGCGGCCGAGGTGAAGTTCGACGGCATGCGGATCGTGGCGGCGGTGGGGGATCCCGACCAGCCGCTGCGCCTCGACACCACCAGGGGCCTCGACGCCGCCGCCCGCTTCCCCGAGCTGGCCGGCCTGCCCGCGGCGTTGGCTCCCCATCAGGTGGTCCTCGACGGTGAGGTGGTGGCCTTCGACGATGCCGGCCGGCCGGACTTCGGCCGCTTGCAGCGCCGCATGCATCTGACCCGGGCCACCGAGATCGCCCAGGTCGCCGCCGAGGTTCCCGTGAAGTACATGGTCTTCGACATCCTGTGGCTCGACGGCCACGACCTGACCGAGCTGGCGTACCTGCAACGGCGCCAGCTGCTGACCGAGCTGGTGGAGCCCGGTGAGGGCTGGCTGGTGCCCGCGCACCACGTCGACGGGGCCGCCGACCTGCTCGACGCGGCCCGGGCCCAGCACCTCGAGGGGATCGTGGTCAAGCGGGTCGACAGCCGCTACCTGCCGGGGTCCAGGAATCCGTCGTGGCGCAAGGTGAAGGTGCGACCGAGGCAGGAGTTCGTCATCGGGGGCTGGCAGGCCGGGGAGGGCAACCGCAGCGGCCTGATCGGCAGCATCCTGGTGGGCGTCTACGAGGGCGATCAGCTGCACTTCGCCGGCAAGGTGGGCACCGGGTTCAAGGACCACGAGCTGAGCAGGCTGGGTGGTCTCCTGGCGAAGCTCGCCACCGACGAGTCCCCCTTCGACCCCCCTCCGCCGCGGCTGGTCAGCCGGGTGGCGCACTGGGTCCGGCCGGAGCTCGTCGCCGAGGTGACCTTCGGCGAGTGGACCCACGACAGCATCGTCCGGCACGCCAGCTACATCGCCACCCGCGACGACAAGGACCCACGCGACGTCGTCCGCGAGGACTGGAGCTGACACGTCCGGGGACGCGCACGGTGGGCCGGAGTGGCTCCGGCCCACCGTGGCAAGGCGCTGACGGAAGGGGGGATCAGCGCTGGTTCTGGGGCACCGCGATGCCCACGACCCGGTTGGCGGCCTGGAAGTCGCCGGTCTTGGTGGCCCGCCCGGTCAGCAGGTCCACGCCGTAGAAGGACGAGATCGAGGGGCTGGACAGGGCCGCGAAGGCCGTGTTCGACACGGTGGTGCCGTCCTTGATCCGGCTGTAGATGTCGGCGGCCACGTCGGGGGTGGTGTCGACGCCGAGCTTGCCGGTGGCGACCAGCGTGCCGTTGTTGGGCGGCGACTGGATCGAGATCTGGTCGAGCGTGGAGTCCACGTCGAACAGCGTGGTGCCGGTGTTCGGGTCGGCGTCGTTGTTGGTGTACATGGCGCCGGTGACGCCCAGCGCGGCGGCCGCGCCGTTGGTCAGGGCGGTGTCGACCGTGGTGGTGCCGTCGGCCACGTTGATGCGCAGGTTCTGGCCGGTGTCGCTGACGACCCGCAGGCGGTCGGCGGCCGGGTTGAAGTCGACGCCGAACTCGGTGCCCTGGAGCGCGACGTTGGCCCGAGCGGCCAGCGACGCCGTGGCAGTGGCGGGGTCGATGATGTAGATGCCGGCCTGGTCACCCAGGCCATAGAGGTCGCCCGTGGCCGGGCGGTAGTCGATGCCGACCAGCTTGGTGTCCTGGACCAGGCCGCTCACCTGAGCGATGTCCCGGGCGTTGCCGGGCTTGTTGGCCCGGAAGCAGACGAGGCGCTGATCGGAGGTGAGGCCGACGACCTCGAGATTGCGGCTGTAGTTGTGGACGCCGCACTCGCGCACCCGAGTGGCAGGGCTGGCGTCGCTCGACGGGGCCATGGCCAGCGTGGCCGCAGCCAGGGCGGCCGCTCCGGCCGCGACAAGACGCGTGAACATTTGGGGTTGCTCCCTCAAGAGATGGGAGCGGGAGTCCGCCCGCTCACCGGGTGCAACCCGGGGGGAGTGGGCTGCACGCCCCTGTATTCGGCGGCCCCGCGCCCCGCGGATTATCCCGACTGCCCGCGGGCGTCGGCTACGCGGCGTCCTCGGGCCCGTCGGGCTCCTCGTCGCGGGGCGCATCCGCCGGTGCATCCGTGGGGGCGTCGGTCGGGGTGTCGGCCGGCGGGAACTGGACCGTGAGGCTCAGCTCGTCCGCGCCCCGCACGACCTTGACCACGACGGTGTCGCCCGGCTGGCAGCGGGCGAGCGCGGCCTCGAGGCCGGCCGGATCGTCGATCTGGTCGTCGCCTATGGCCACGATCAGATCGCCGCGGTTGATGCCGGCCTGCTGCGCCGGGCTGTCGTCCGACACGCCGCGCACCAGCGCGCCCGGCCGCTCGGCCAGGCCCACCGCGGAGCGCAGGCGCCGAGCCACGTGCGGCGGCGCCACGCCCACGCCCAGGGTGACCCGGGCGGGCTCACGGCCCTCGGCCAGCGAGTCGATCCGGGACCGCAGCTCCGGCCCGGCCGGCTGCGCGATGGAGAAGCCGTCGCCCAGGCGCAGCGTCGTGATGCCGACGAGCCGGCCGTCGCCGTCGACCACCGGGCTGCCGGAGCTGCCTCGGGCCTGGGGGGCGGTGTGCTCGATGCCACCGGTCACCAGCCGGCCCCGGGGCCCGCGGAACGAGCGGTCGACCGCCGAGACGGTCCCGGCCGTGACCCGATGGCCGCCCGGGATGCGGGCGACGGCGTACACGGGCTGGCCCAGGTCCGCCGCCGCGTCGGACCACGTCACCGCGGGCACGCCGCCGGTGTCGACCGCCAGCACGCCCAGGTCGCCGTCGACGTCGATGCCGGTGGCGCGGGCCTGGACGGCACGGCCGTCGGCGAAGGTGACCTGCGTCGTGCGGTCGCGCAGGTTGTGGGCGTTGGTGACGACGAGGCCGTCGGCGACCACGACGCCACAGCCCCGGCCGCCGTGGCGCCCGATGCGCACGACCGACGGCGACACCGTGTCGGCCACCCGGCGAATGGTGGTCTGCTGATCCTCAGCACTCATGTGAACTCCCGATGTGTACTCGCTACTCACTTGCAAACTGCAAGTCACTGTAGTCTGGGACCATGCCTTCTCCGCAAGGGCGTTCTTCCCGCACCCCGCTGGACGAGGCGGCCGACCAGGCCTTGGCCACCGCCGCAGCCGCGGTCGGCGATCGCTGGTCGCTCCTGGTGGTGGCCCGCCTGCTCAACGGCCCGCGCCGATTCGGCGAGCTGCTGGACGAGCTCGACGGCCTGGCCCCCAACATCCTGGCCAAGCGCCTGGCCCGGCTGGAGGAGGAGGGCCTGGTGGTGGGCGAGCCCTACTCCACCCGGCCGGTCCGTCACGCCTACCGCCTCACCGCCGCGGGCGCAGACCTGGCCGGCCCGGTGCGCATGCTGGCGGGCTGGGGGGCCAGGCGCCACGGCGAGACCCCGGGGGCGCGGGCAGGAGTGCCGGCCCATGCCCGCTGTGGCACCGTGCTCGAAGCCCGCTGGTTCTGCGTGACCTGCGACGAGGTCGTGGAGCCCTCGACGACGGCCGCGGGTACACCCGGCGACGAGACCGATCTAGTGTGGCTCTGACCCTCGCGGGCGGGGGACGTTTGGGGGGTGACCTAGTCACCTCCGGCGCGAACGTCCAGGGCTGTGTTCCGCGCCAGCTAGCGTCGTCCCCCTCGGCGGACTTACGTATCCAAGAGGAGACACTCCGATGTCCCAGGTCAGTCCCGGCTGGTATCCGGATCCCTCCGGACGCTTCGCCCAGCGTTACCACGACGGCACCCGATGGACCGAGCACGTCGCGGACGCGGCCGGTCAGCGCAGCGTCGATTCCCCCGACGCGCCGGGCCCCTCTGCCCAGTCATACGAGAGCGCCGGCCAGCAGGGCTACGGCGCGTCGGCCGGCTACGGCGGCCAGGGGGGCGGTCAGAGCTGGGGCGACCAGGGCGGCCAGGGCGGCCAAGGCGGCCAAGGTGGCCAGGCCGGGTACGGCGGCCAGCCCTCCAGCGGTGAAGGCTGGCCCGCGGCGGGCGGCGGCAGCGGCCAGGGCTGGCCCGCGGGCGGTGGCCAGGAGGGCCAGTACGGCCAGCAGCCGGGCCAGTACGGCCAGCAGCAGGGCCAATACGGCCAGCAGCCGGGCTACGGCCAGCAGGGCCAGTACGGCCAGCAGCCGGGGTACGGCCAGCCCGGCTACGGCGGCCCGTCCGGCCAGTACGGCCAGCAGCCGGGCTACGGCCAGCCCAACTACGGCTACGGCGCGGGCCCGGCCACCGGTGGTCTCGTCGTCACCTGGGGCCTGATCGCGGGCGGCGTGGGCGCCCTCCTCGTGCTGTTGTCGGACTTCGTCCTCGACTTCGTCAGCGTGTCCGGCGGGGGTGGTGGCGGCAGCCTCGGCGACGTCGCCGACATCCCGTCGGGCTTCGACGTGCCCGCCGGGCTCGACACCTATGCGAGCTTCGGGCGGCTGCTGGCGATCCTGGCCATCGCGTTCGGGATCCTGGCCATCCTCAAGCTGCCGCAGATACCGCAGCTCAGCAACCTCCCCAACCTGCCGATCATCGCGGCGGCGGTGCTGGGCGTGTTCGCCCTCTGGCACCTCTTGGCCACGATCATGATGCCCGACGGGTTCTCCGCGGCCTTCGGAGCCTGGGTCGGCCTGCTCGGGTGGGCCGGGCTCATCGCCGGCCAGTTCCTGACCCAGCCGGTCAGCCAGCAGCGCTGACTCCCAGCGTCGGAGGCTCCTGCCGGTCCCGCTCGGCATGCCGGGCGGGGCCCTGACGCGTCTGACGCTACTGTCATCTGACATGTCGTCAGATACCGAGTTCACCCTGCCCGCGGTGTTCGACACGGTGGCCGGGGTGCACCCGGACCGCCCCTGCCTGGTCTGGGGCGACGTCCGCCTCACGTTCGCCGAGATGGCGGATCGCAGCCGCCGGCTCGCCGGCTACCTGCGGTCGCGAGGGCTCGGTTCGGTGACCGATCGGGACGGCCTGGCGGGCCACGAGTCGGGCCAGGACCACCTCGGCATCTACCTCTACAACGGCAACGAGTACCTGGAGGCCCTGCTCGGCGCCTTTCGGGCCCGGGTGGCGCCGTTCAACGTCAACTACCGCTACGTCGAGGACGAGCTGGTCTACCTGCTCGACAACGCCGGGTGCCGGGCGCTCGTGTACCACGCCGCCTTCGCCCCGACGCTCGCGCCGCTCGTCGACCGGCTCGGGCTAGAGCTGCTGATCCAGGTGGCCGACGGCTCGGGCCACGATCTGCTGCCCGGCGCGGTGGACTACGAGGAGGCCCTCGCCGGCGCCGGCCCCGAAGACGGTCCCGAGCCGTCACCCGACGACCTCTACATCCTCTACACCGGCGGCACGACGGGCATGCCCAAGGGCGTGCTGTGGCGCCAGCACGACATCTACATGTCGGCCATGGGCGGGCGGAACATCCTCACCCAGGCCGTGGTGACCAGCTACGACGAGGTGGCCGAGAACGCGTCCGCCTTCCCCGAGCCGCTGCGGTTCATGGTGCTTCCCCCGCTCATGCACGGCGCCGCCCAGTGGGCGTCCTTCATCGGCCTCAACAACGGGCACACCATCGTGATGCCGCCCGAGACCCGGCGCCTCGACCCGGCCGAGACGTGGCGCACGGTCGAGCGCGAGCGCTGCAGCACGCTCACCGTGGTGGGCGACGCCATCGCCCGGCCCCTGGTGGAGGAGCTCGAGGGCGGTGGCTACGACGTGTCCAGCCTGCTCAGCGTGGGCAACGGCGGCGCGCCGCTGACGCCCACCATCAAGGCGCGGCTCCTGGCCCAGCTGCCCCACATCGTGCTCAGCGACTCGGTGGGCTCGTCCGAGACCGGGGCGCAGATGAGCCACGTGTCGACCAGCGGCGGCGAAGTGTCGACGGGCCGGTTCCGGCCCATGGCGGGCACGGTGGTGGTGAGCGAGCAGCTCGACGGCCTGCTGGAGCCCGGCCACGACGGCATCGGCTGGCTGGCCCAGGAGGGCTGGGTTCCCCTCGGCTACCTGGGCGACGCCGACAAGACGGCCCGCACCTTCCCGGTCATCGACGGGACCCGCTACTCGGTGCCGGGCGATCGGGCCCGGCTGCTACCCGACGGGGAGATCGAGCTGCTGGGCCGCGACTCGGTCACCATCAACTCCGGGGGCGAGAAGATCTTCGCCGAGGAGATCGAGCGGGCCATCGCCGGCCATCCGGCCGTGCACGACGTCGTCGTGGTGGGACGGCCCAGCGAGCGCTGGGGCCAGGAGGTGGTGGCGCTGGTCGAGCTGTCACCGGGCGAGCAGGCCACCGCCGACGACATCGTGGCCCACGCCGGCCGGCATGTCGCCCGCTACAAGCTCCCCAAGGACGTGCTGTTCCTCGACGCCATCCAGCGCAGCCCGTCGGGCAAGGCCGACTACCGCTGGGCCAAGGCTCAGGTCACGAGCTGACGGCGAGGCCCTTGCGGCGCCGGGAGGCGATCGCATAGATCACGCCACCGGCGGCGAGGAGCCCCAGGCCGATCTGGGCCAGGGGGATCGAGTTGCTGCCCGTGTCGGGCAGGTTGCCCCCGGTGGAGCCCGCGCCACCGCCCCGGGCCGACACCACCGTGATGGCGAGCGACAGGTTGAGTGTCTGCCCGGTGGGCGCCGGTCCGGTGGCGACCAGGGTGTGGGCACCGAGCGGGGTGCCGGTCGGGATCGTCACCTGCAGGGCGATCAGTCCCGCGGCGTCGGCCGTCGCGGTCCCGAGCGTGACCGGGTCGGAGTTGAGCGTGACCGTGACGGCCCCGCCCGCGGCGAAGGTGCGGGCCTGGCACGAGATGGTCTGTCCCGGCGTCGGCGTGGTATCGCTGCAGGTCAAGCTGTTGACCGCCGGGGGGTATTGCTGTGCGGCTGCCGGGGCGGCCATGGCCAACAGAGCCATCGCGCCCGCTGCGATCAGTCGCTTCACCATCGTGTTCTCTCCCTGGACGCTGTCACCAGGAGGCCCCCGCCCCCAGCCCACGAATGGGGCGACCCTAACACGCGCTCCGCTGAACAGGAACACAACCCAGCCGACGCCGGTCACCCGGCGTGCCTGCGGGGCAGCCGCCGTACGATGGCAGGCAGGCGCCCCCGGGGGGTGTAGCTCAGTTGGCAGAGCGGCCGCCTTTTAAGCGGATGCGCGAGGGTTCGAGCCCCTCCACCCCCACGCCCGATCCTTCCGGCGTACCCTGAGCGCCGTGGACCACGACGCCGCCCGGGCGCAGCTCTCCGCGGAGCGCGAGCGGCTGACCCGCCTGCGGTCGAGCCTGGAGAACGACCACCTCCGCGACGAGCCGTCGCAGGACAGCGCGGCCGACCTGTCGCATGTCCACCAGCACCTGGCCGACACGGCCAGCGACGCCTTCGAACGCGAGAAGGAGTTCTCCATCCTCGAGCAGGTGGAGGCCGAGCTGGCCGA
>DASRJN010000106.1:0-3367 GCA_035649455.1 Acidimicrobiales bacterium | reverse complement strand
GGGACCGCGGTCCCGACCCTGCCCGAGGAGCGAGACGGCGGCCCAGACCGCGAGCCCTCCGACAGACAGCAGCCACACGGCGTACCAGTTCTCCTCGATGAGCCGGACGACGGTGTATCCGTCTTGCTGGATGAACGGGAGGAAGGCTGCGACGGCCGAAGCGATCACGGCGGTCAATGCGAGCCAGCCGATGAGCCTCAGCCGCCGGTCGGTGGGCTCGGCCTCGCTCGGCGTCCGGGTCGCGGAGACCGCGGTCACCTTGAGCGGACGGTCCGGAGCACCGCTGCCGGCCGCCGTGGCTGACGCGGGCGGCGGAGGCGGCGCGGGGCTCTCGGGCTCGATGACGGGCTCCACTACCGGTGGGGCAGCGGCAGCCGCGGCGGCGAGCGCGGGTTCGGGCTCTGGTTCGGGCTCGGGCTCGGCGGCCGGGGCCGGGTGCGGCTCGGCGACCGTCGGGCCGGTCAGGATGCTGCTCGCGGCGGCGCGGACGCGCTGGTCGTAGTCGTGGGTGAGGCGGTCGAGGACCTCGTGGGCGGTCAGCTGCTGGCCGGGCTCGCCCTGGTCGAGCCACTCCCCGAGCTGCCACACCGCGCCGAGCCGGTGGAGGGCCACGTCGCTGTCCACCGCCCGGAGCAGCTCGGCCGGCAGCTCGGCGGCGTGGACCGGAGGATGCGGGTTGCGGGCCACGGTGAGCTCGCCTTCGAGGTTGACCCAGCGACCCGGCGTCTGGCCCGCGACCTTGCCGCGCACGTGGTCGTACACGAAGTCGTAGAGCTCGTCGACGGTCACGACCCCGTCGCCGTTGCGATCGGCCTGGCCGGTCGAGAGGCCCTCCACGACGGCGCCGGTGAAGACCGAGGGCTGCGCGTTCTCCGCGGTCAGCTCGTCGGCCTCGAAGGCGTACTCGGTGGAGCGCGACGCGGTGATGACCGCCCGGCCGCGCCCTTCCAGCTGGCCGACCGAGACCGACTCGTCGCCCCGGGCCTGGAACCCCTTGAGGAAGGCGCCGCTGTAGCAGCAGTCGAGCAGCAGGACGATGCGCTTGGACCGGGTGAGCTCCATCTGCTCGCTCACGAACGACGCCGACACGCCGCTCGAGCGCAACAGGTCGAATGCGGTGTTGCTGGTGGCGAAGTACAGCCGGCCGGTCGAGTCCTTCACCCCATGACAGGAGAAGTAGACGAGCAGCAGGTCGTCGGGCTTGCGGGACGAGAAGAACCGCTCGAGCTCGCGCTGCACGACGCCGTTCGACTGGTTGACGACCGACTGCACGGTGAACCCACCGATGGCCGGATCGGCGAGGACGTCCGCCAGGGCGTCGACGTCTCGCGCCGGCGACCGCAGCCGCTGGAACTTGGGGTCCTCGAACTCGTACGCGGCGACTACCAGCGCGGCCCGGGTGCTCTCGATCAGGGCGCTGCTCATGGCGTCACGGCTCGCTGTGCCGCTGGACCCAGGCATCGATGAGCTTCTTCATGTCGGCGCCCGAGGCTCCGGTGACCTCGAGCACGTCCCCGTCGAGCGTCAGCTTCACGCTGCGGGCTCCGGTGCGACCGACCCAGTCGCGGACCGCATCGACGACCTGGCGCAGCACCTGGGCCGACTGAGCGAGCTTGATCAGCAGGCCGCCCAGCGCCAGCAGCTCGATCCCCTTGGCCCCCTCGGGCGCTTCCCCGGCCGCGACGGGTCGCACCTCGTCCACGTCGAGCTCCGCGAGCTCCTGGCCGAGCGCCAGCGCGCTCTCCGCTATGGCTTCGTCATCGTCAGGGACGTCGCCCGCAGGCACGACCTGAAGATGGATGACATCCGCCGCCACGACGCCACCTCCCGTCCTCCGCGCATCAGATGTTACTTCCAGGTGCTCTGAGCAGGGCGATAAATACGCGATCGTGCGCGGATGGGGGTGTCAGTCAGGTTCGGGGGGTCCAGCGGGCCATGAACTCCTCGTCGGTGACCGTGGGCCCGGGCAGCTCGACGGTGGGCGGATCGGCCCGCAAGCCCTCCAGCATCAGGGCCAGGCTCCGCTGGCGCAGCAGGGCGGTGCGCTCCGGTGAGGCGCCGTACGCCACGGCTGCGATCTGCTCGAAGATCAGCCCGAGGTCGGCCACGTCGACGTCGGGGCGGATCACCCCGGCCGCCCGGGTGCGCTCGAACAGCCGGACGTTGAGGGTGCCGGCGTACTCGGACATCTCGTTGAGCGTGTCGTCGGGGGTGAAGGTGCCGGCCAGGCGCAGGGTGAGGGCGTGGGTGTGGGCGTCGACAGCCCGGCGCATGAAGGTGGCGAACGCCTCCCAGGGGTCTCCGTCGTCGTTGACGCAGTCCTCGGCGAGGTCGATGTAGGTCTGGAGCCCGATCGTGCACAGCCGGCGGATCAGGTCCTCCTTGCCGGGATAGCGCCGGTACAGGGCGCTCATGCCCACGCCCGCGGCCTGGGCCACCGCCGATACCGGGGCGCCCGGGTCGGCCAGGAACACCTCCCGCGCGGCCGAGAGGATCGTCTGGTCGTTGCGGGCCGCCTGGGCCTTGCGGCCGCTCAGCGGCGCCGGGCTGGGCGCTGTCATGGTCCCACTCTACGTGAACGGAGCGTTCCGATCCAGAAAAGGCTTGAACGGAGCGGTCCGTTCCACTAATGTCAGGAACAGAACATTCCATTCCGGTTTGAGGGAGACGGGGACATGAGCACACCTATCGTCGAGGCCAAGGGCCTCACCCGGAGCTTCGGCAAGGTCCAGGCGCTGAACGGGCTCGACCTCGTGGCCGACAGCGGCCAGGTCGTGGCCGTGTTGGGGCCCAACGGCGCCGGCAAGACCACCTTCGTCCGCTCCGTGGCCACGCTGGTGCGGCCCGACGGCGGCGAGCTGCGGGTGGCGGGCATCGACGCCCTCCGCCGGCCTGAGCAGGTTCGCCGGGTCATCGGCCTGGCCGGGCAGTACGCCGCGGTCGAGCCGGCCATGACCGGCCGGGAGAACGTCGTCATGGTGGCCCGGCTCTACGGCCAGACCCGCCGGCAGGCCCGGGCCAACGCCGCCGTCGTGCTCGACCAGCTCGGCCTCACCGAGGCGGCCGACCGCCCGGTCAGCACCTACTCCGGCGGCATGCGGCGCCGGCTCGACCTGGGCGCCAGCCTGGTCGGAGCCCCCCGCCTCCTGCTGCTGGACGAGCCGACGACCGGTCTCGACCCCCGCAGCCGCAACGAGCTGTGGGACGCCATCCGCTCGATGGTGCGGGCCGGCACCGACGTGCTGCTCACCACCCAGTACCTCGACGAGGCCGACCAGCTGGCGCAGCGGGTCGTGATCGTCGACAAGGGCCGGGTCATCGCCGACGGCACGCCGGGCGAGCTGAAGAGCCGGGCCGGGCGGGACGT
>DASRJN010000105.1:0-5985 GCA_035649455.1 Acidimicrobiales bacterium | reverse complement strand
GGTGAAGTCGACCGCGCCGAACACCAGCATGCGGGGCGGCGGGGCGAAGCTCTCCACGAACACCGCCACCACCGCCTCGCGGGCCTCGCCGTGCTCGCCATAGTGGCGCACCGCACTGGTGCCGGCGGCCAGCTCGCCCAGAGCGTCGCGGGCCACCACCCGGTCGAGGTCGGGGTCGCCGAGCGTGCCCACCCAGGCGAGCCCGGGGCGCGCCAGCAGCTTGCCGCCCGCGCCCGGGCCCGCGATCACCGTGGCCAGCGCCACCGGCTGATCGGCTCGCACCGCGGCGGCCAGGTCGTCGTAGAGCGACGGGGTGCTCACCAGTCGAGGGGCTCCACGTAGAGGTGGATGATCCCGCCGCAGGTCAGCCCCACGGCGAAGGCGTCGGCGTCGCTGTAGCCGAAGGTGACCATCTTGCGCTCGCCCGTCTCCAGCACCTCCAGCGCCTCGGTCACGACCGCCCCCTCGACGCAGCCGCCCGACACCGAGCCCACCACCTCACCCCGCTCGTTCACGGCCATGGCCGCCCCGGGCAGCCGGGGGCCCGAGCCGTCCAGGTCCACCACCCGGGCGATGGCCACGCCCACACCCTCGGCGCGCCAGCGATCCAGATCGTCCAGCAGGTCTCTCATGCGGTGCGTCCCTCCTTCATCGGGCGATCACCTCGGCCAGCGCCTCCAGCGAAGCCACCGAGTGTCCCTCCACGAACTCGTCGATGTGCGGCAGGGCGGCCGCCATGCCGCGGGCCAGCGGGGCGTACCCGGGCGAGGCCTTGAGCGGGTTGACCCACACCAGCCGGTAGGCCACGCGGCGCAGCCGGGCCAGCTCCTCGCCCAGCACCGTGGGATCGCCGCGGTCCCAGCCGTCGGACAGGATCACGACCACCGAGCCCCGGGCCAGGCCCCGAACGCCCCAGCGGTCGTTGAAGCGCCGCAGGCCGTCGCCCAGCCGGGTGCCGCCGGCCCAGTCTGCCACCGCGCCGCCGGCCCGCCTCAGGGCCTCGTCGGGGTCGTGGGTGGACAGCTCGCGGGTGATGCGGGTGACCCGGGTGCCGAGGGCGAACACCTCGACCTGGCCCCGGCGCCGGGCTGCCACCGCGGCGTGCGCGAAGCGGGCCAGCGCCCGGGCGTAGGGCTCCATCGACCCGCTCACGTCCAGCAGCACCACCAGCCGCCGGGGCCGGGTGCCAGGCTGGCTGGCGGCGGGCCGGACCACCTCGCCGGCGGTGCGCAGGGATCGGCGCACGGTGCGGCGCAGGTCGGGCGTGCCCCGCCCCGCGGGCGCGGGCCGGCGCCGGCGGGACCGGCGCAGGGCGGCGTGGACCCGCAGGTCGGCCATGAGCCGGTGGGCCTCGGCCAGCTCGTCGGGCGTGCAGGTGGCCAGGTCCCGGTGGCGGAGGATCTCGGTGGCGCTCCAGCGCACTGCTCGCACGTCAGCAGGCGAGGGCCCGGCGTCGTCGCCCTCGCCGGGGATGTCGGGGTCGTCCACCTCGAGCTGGATCTCCACCGGACGCGGCAGCACGGTGGGCGGGGCCGGCACGGCGCCGCCGAACACGGTCCCGAAGGCCCGGTCGTAGGCGGGGATGTCCTCGGGCCGGAGGACCAGCGTGGCCCGGCCCGCCCAGTAGGCGCCGCCCGGCGAGGACCCGACGGACGCCAGCGCCCGGGCGTAGACCACCGTCGACCCGGTGGGCACCCGCACGCCCTCGCGCCTGAGCGCCAGAACGAAGGCCACGGCCAGCTCGTCCAGCTCAGGCACTCCGGGCCACCGCCTCCCGGACCAGGGCCTCGATGCCCCGGTCCCGCACCCGCTCGCCGTCCTCGTGGTACTTCACCACCGACCCGAGGGTGGCGGCCGCGGCCGCGGGGTCGAGCGTGGTCTGGCCCAGCAAGGTCAGGGCCCGGGCCCAGTCGATGGTCTCGGCGATGCCCGGCGGCTTGTACAACCCCAAGTTGCGGATCTCGCTCACCGCCTCGGCCACCTGGCGGGCCAGCTCGCCGGCCACCTCGGGCGCCCGCAGCCGCACGATGGCCACCTCCCGCTCGACGTCGGGCTGGTCGACCCAGTGGTACAGGCAGCGGCGCTTGAGGGCGTCGTGGACGTCCCGCGTGCGGTTGGAGGTGAGCACGGTGACCGGCGGGATGTCGGCCCGGACGGTGCCCAGCTCAGGGATGGTCACCGCCCAGTCCGACAGGAGCTCCAGCAGGAACGCCTCGAACTCGTCGTCGGCCCGGTCGATCTCGTCGATGAGCAGCACCGGCGGCGCGTGGTCCTCGGGCGTGTAGAGCGCCTGGAGCAGGGGCCGGCGCACCAGGAAGCGCTCGTCGTACAGCTCCCCTTCCAGCGTCTCCGCGGCAGTCGCCGCGGCCCGGCCCGCGGCTTCGGCGGCGCGCAGGTGCAGCAGCTGGCGGGCGTGGTCCCACTCGAACAGCGCCTGGGCCGAGTCGATGCCCTCGTAGCACTGGAGCCGGACCAGCCGGCCACCGGTCCAGGCCGCGAGGGCCTTGGCGATCTCGGTCTTGCCCACGCCCGCGTCGCCCTCCAGGAACAGGGGGCGCTGCAGGCGCAGGGCGAGGAACACCGCGGTGGCCAAGCCTTCGTCGGCCAGATAGTCGTAGGCCGCCAGCCCGTCGACGACGGACTGGACGTCGGTGGCGATCGGCGGCCCCGGGTCTGACATGGGCATCAGCCTACGAGCAGGTGCCCGGGACCGGCCGAACCAGCGATGCTGGCAACAACTAAGCGCCGGCGGCCTGCAGGGCCCTCCGGACGAGGACCTCCGCCAGGTGGCGGCGGTACTCGGGACTGGCGTTGAGGTCGGCGGGCGGGTCGGCTCCCTCGGCAGCCCGAGCCGCGGCGTCGGCCGCCCCCGAGCCCGAGCGCAAGGCGTCCTCGACGCCCGTGGCCCGCAGCGGCTGCGAGCCCATGTTGACCAGCCCGACCCCGGGGCCGCCCGAGCCGTTGGCGAGCACCGCGGCCACGCCCACGATGGCCCAGTCCTGGGCCCGGCGGTTGAACTTCTCGAAGGCCCACCCGGCGCCCGCCGTCGCGGGGACCCGGATCTCGGTCAGCACCTCGTCGGGCGCCAGGGCCGTCTCCAGGAAGCCGGTGAAGAAGTCGTCGGCCGCGATGGTCCGCTCGCCGCCCGGGCCCCGGGCCACCAGAGTGGCCCGCAGTGCGAGCAGCGCGGCGGGCAGGTCCGACGCGGGGTCGCCGTGGGCGACCGAGCCGCCCAGCGTGCCCCGGTGCCGCACCTGGGGGTCCCCGATCTGGCCGGCCACGTGGGCCAGCAGCGGCACCTGCTCGCGCAACAGGTCGGAGTTGGCGGCGTCGTGGTGGCGGGTCAGCGCCCCGATGCGCACCTCGCCGCCGTCGCCCTGCACGTAGGACAGGTCGCCGATGCGGCCGATGTCGACGAGCACGGCCGGCGCGGCCAGCCGCAGCTTCATGAGCGGCAGCAGCGAGTGGCCGCCGGCGATCAGCTTGGCGTCCTCGCCGTTCTGCGTGAGCAGGCCGATGGCCTCGTCCACCGAGCCGGCCCGCTGGTAGTCGAACGCTGCCGGGATCACGACTCCACCTCGCTTCCTGTCGTCGGCTGCGACTCCCGTGCTGCCTGGATGGCCGACCACACCCGCTCGGGGTGGGCCGGCATGGCCATGTCAGTGATGCCGAGGTGGGACAGGGCGTCGACCACGGCGTTGATCACCGTGGAAGCGGCCCCGATGGTGCCCGCCTCCCCGATGCCCTTGACCCCCAACGGATTGGTCGGGCTGGGCGTGACGGTGTGGTCCAGCTTGAGGCTGGGCATCTCGGCCGCGCTGGGCACCAGGTAGTCGACCATCGTGGCGTTGCGGAGGTTGCCGTCCTCGTCGTAGATGGCCTCCTCCCACAGCGCCTGGGCCACGCCCTGGACGATCCCGCCGTGGAGCTGGCCCTCGACGATCATCGGGTTGACCTGGGGCCCGCAGTCGTCGACCGCGGCGTAGTCGATCAGCTCGACCCGGCCGGTCTCCTCGTCGACCTCGACCACGGCCACGTGCGTCCCGAACGGGAACACGAAGTTGGGCGGGTCGTAGGTGACCGTGGCCTGGAGGTTGGGCTCCATGCCGTCGGGCAGGTTGTGGGCGGTGAACGCCTCGAACGCGGTCGCCTGGATGGGCATGGCCTTGGCCGGCGTCCCCCGCACCGACAGCTCGCCCGCGGTCAGCTCGATGTCGTCCTCGGACGCCTCGAGCTGGTGGGCCGCGATGGCCTTGGCCTTGGCGATGACCTGATCGGTGGCCATGGCCACCGCTATGCCGCCTACCGCCAGCGAGCGGCTGCCGTAGGTGTCGAGGCCGAGGGGGCTGATGGCGGTGTCCGAGTGGAGCACCTCGACGCTGTCGGGATCGATGCCCATGCGGTCGGCCACGATCTGCGACCAGGTGGTCTCGTGGCCCTGTCCGTGCGGCGTGGACCCGCTCACCACCTGGACGCTGCCGGTGGGCAGCATCCGGACGGTGGCGGCCTCCCAGCCGCCGGCGCCGAAGTTGAGCGACGCCAGCACCCGGCTGGGAGCCAGGCCGCACATCTCGACGTAGGTGGAGATGCCCACGCCCAGGTGCTTGGTGTCCCCCGCGCCCCGCCGGCGCTGCTGCTCGGCCCGGATGCCGTCGTAGCCGACCAGCTCCAGGGCCCGGTCCAGCGTGGGGGCGTAGTTGCCCGAGTCGTAGGTCAGGCCCGCGATGGACGCGTACGGGAACTGCTCCGGCCTGATGTAGTTGCGCCGCCGGATCTCGGCCCCGTCCACCCCCACCTGGCGGGCGAGGGCGTCCATGGCCCGCTCGATGGCGTAGGTGGCCTCGGGCCGCCCCGCGCCCCGGTAGGCGTCGGTGGGCGTCTTGTTGGTGAACACGCCGGTGCACTCGAAGTGGTAGGCGGGCACGTCATAGACGCCGTGGTAGAGGAAGGCGCCGAGCAGCGGGATGCCCGGGGTCACCAGCTGCAGGTAGGCGCCCATGTCGGCCGTCAGCGTGGCCCGCACGGCGGTGACCTTGCCGTCGGCGTCGGCCGCCAGCTCCATGTGCTGGATCTGGCCCCGGCCCTGGATGGTGGCCACCGCATTCTCGGACCGGCTCTCGGTCCAGCGGGTGGGGACGCCCAGCCGCCGGGCCACCGCCACCGCGATGAGCTCCTCGGCGTAGACGTTGAGCTTGGACCCGAAGCCGCCGCCCACCGAGGGGGCGACCACCCGCACCTTGTGCTCGGGCACGCCGCACACCGCGGCGATCTGGACCTTGAGGATGTGCGGGATCTGCGTGGCCGAATAGAACGTGAGGTCGCCGCCGTACACGCCGGGGACCGCGGCCACCCCCCGGGGCTCCATGGCCTCGGGGATCAGCCGCTGCTGGACGTAGGTCTCGCTGACCGTGTGGGCTGCGCTCGCGAACGCGGCCTCGACCGCGGCGGGGTCGGGCGACAGCGCCCAGGTGTAGCTGCGGTTGGTGCCGAGGGCGTCGTGGATGACCACGCTGTCGCCCGCGGCCTCCTCCAGGTCGGACACGGCTGGCAGCGGGTCGTAATCGACCACCACGGCGTCGACCGCGTCGGCCACCCCGTAGCGGCTGTCGGCCACCACGACCGCCACGATGTCGCCCACGTAGCAGGCCTTGCCGGTGGCGATCGGCCAGTGCTCGGGCGCCTTCATGTCGTCCGTGACCGGCCAGGCGCAGGGCATGGGCGACAGGTAGGAGTCGTTCAGGTCCTCGCCCGTCAGCACCTGGCGGACGCCGGGCATGGCCAGCGCGGCGCTGGCGTCGATGTTGCCGATGCGGGCGTGGGCGAACGGGCTGCGCACCATGCCGAGCCAGAGCGCCCCCGGGATGGCGAGGTCGTCGACGAAGCGGCCCTCGCCGGTGAGCAGCCGGGCGTCCTCCTTGCGCAGGAGGCGCTGCCCGAAGGCTCCGCCCGACGCCGCGGTGGTCTCGTCGGTGGCGGTCATGCCGG
>DASRJN010000104.1:0-2584 GCA_035649455.1 Acidimicrobiales bacterium | reverse complement strand
CGTCCGGTGCGGGCTCGTGGCCGGGCTCTTCGCGCTCGCCGCCATCGGCTGGTGGTGGACCGTCGACCGGATGCGGGGCATGGACGCCGGACCCTGGACCGGGCTTCGGGCGTTGGGCTGGTTCCTCGCGACCTGGGTCGTGATGATGGCCGCGATGATGTTCCCGTCGGTCTCGCCGACGGTCGCGCTGTACTCCCGCATGACGCGGCAGCGCTCGCCGCGGTTGCCGCTGATGTTCGCGGCCGGCTACCTGCTCACCTGGGCCGTCGCCGGCATCGTCGCGTTCGGGATCGGCGTGGCGTTGGGCTCGATCTCCGGTGACCTGTTCACGTGGGATCGGGCCGGCAGGTGGACGGCCGGCGCCACTCTCGTCGTCGCCGCCGTGTACGAGCTCACGCCGTTGAAGGACGTGTGCCTCGGAAAGTGCCGCAGCCCGCTCGGCTCGCTGCTGGGCTCCTGGCGCGACGGGCCGTCAGGCGCACTCCAGATGGGAGCCAGGAACGGCGCCTGGTGCGTCGGCTGTTGCTGGGCCCTCATGGCATCGCTCTTCGCGCTGGGGGTCATGAGCGTCACGTGGATGGCCGTTGTCGCCGGGCTCATCGCGTTCGAGAAGACCATCCCGTGGCGCCGAGTCGCCTCCTACGGAACCGCGGGCGTCCTCCTGGCCCTCGGACTGCTCGTGCTGGCCGCGCCCGGAGCCATCCCCGGCCTCACCACTCCCCGGGACGCGCCGATGGAGGAGATGACCCCGACGTGAATCTCCAGGCCCGGTGGTAGGGGCGATTTCCTACGATTCGCCGAGGGCTGCGTTCGTGATGTCGATGCCGAACGTGTCGCTGAAGGCGCGGTAGTACGCGGCGTCGTCGTCGATCGTGCCGAGCGCGACCCACTCCTCGTCGGAGATCGCGGGGCGTCGTGTGAGGATCTCGGGCCCGGCCCAGGACACGGGATAGCGGAGCACGGGGCTGTCCGTGGTGATCGCGTGGTGCACCACCTTGGCGACCTCGAAGGCGTCTGTCGCATGGGCGTGGCCCGCGGCGTAGAACTGGAACATGCGCCGCAGATGCGGTTCGTAGTCGGGGCCGGCCGGGGTGGTGTCGTCGACGTTCTTGGCGAAGATGGCGCTCTTGGTGACGCCCGGCTCGATGATCGCCACGCGGATCCCGAAGCCGGCGAGCTCCTGAGCCAGCTCCTCGCTCACCCCTTCGAAGGCCCACTTCGACGCGACGTAGGGCGCCTGCGCGACCGCGCCGAACCGCCCCGCGACCGAGGTGATGTTCACGATCGTGCCGTGGCGGCGTTCCCGCATGCCCGGCAGCACGACCTTCAGGCAGCGGAGCGCGCCGTGGAGGTTGACGTTCATCACCTCGGCGTAGCGCTCGATCGTCACCTCCTCGACGACGCCGTTGCCGCCGACACCCGCGTTGTTCACGAGCACGTCGACCCGGCCGGCCTCGTCCAGGACACGGGCGAGACCGGCCTCGACCGACGCGCTGTCGGCGACATCGAGCTCGACGAGGCTGACCCCGACGCCGGCTTCGGCCGCCATGGCTTGGAGCTTGGTCGCCCTCCCGATGTCCCGGACGGTGCCGTAGACCGACAGGCCCTGGGCCGCGAGATGCAGCGCGATGGCGCGCCCGATCCCGCTGTTCGCGCCGGTCACGACCGCAACGTCGGACTGTGTCTCGGTCATCGTGCAGATCCCTTCGCGGCCGCGAGCATTCCGCCGATCATGCCGCGCCACCGCCCGGTCCGCGCCCCGATGTCACGCGTCGGGCAGCCAGCTCCCGTGGAAGCCGAACGGCACCCGCACCGGCAGGTGGATCGTCGCCACCGGCTCGCCCGCGAAGTCCTGTGCGTCGAGCACCACCACGTCGCTGCGGTCCTCCGCCGCGTCGTACACGTAGGCCAGCACCCAGCCGTCGTCCTCGGCGGTGCCGTCCGAGCGGGGCACGAACACCGGCTCCAGGCCCATGCGCCCGGGGCCGTGGTCGTGGACCTCACGCGTGCCGCGGGCGAGGTCGTGCTTGAGAGCCGGGCCGTGCTCGATGCCCTCGCCGAACGCGGTCGCGTAGCCGAAGCGGTGCGGGCGGCCGGTCAGCCGCTCGTCGATGCGGGGGAACTCCTGCCCCGCGTCGTCGAGCGTCGCGGTGGCGAGAGTGCCCCGGGCCAGGTCCAGCGTCCACCGCTCCAGGCTGGGCAGCCCCTCGTACGGCCCGTTGAACAGGGTGGCGAACATCCGGGGATGGCGCACGAGGTCGATCACCACCGTGTCGCCGTCGTCGTAGGCATTGAGCGTGTGGAACACGAAGCACGACGGCGCCTCGAACCACTGCACCGCGGTCGCCGGGCCGGACAGAGGGAGCAGGCCGACCCGGGGCGGGTGATCGGGGTTCCACCGGTAGGGGAGCGACGCCCCGCCGGCGGCCGCTTGGAGGTCGAACGTCACCGGAAGGTCGAACAGCACGACGAACCGCTCGGTGATGGCGCAGTCATGGACCATCGGGGCATCGGGCACCGGCACCCGCTCCTCCCGGCGCACCCGGGCGTCCGGTCCGACGACGACGTGGCGGATGTGGTCCCA
>DASRJN010000103.1:0-7847 GCA_035649455.1 Acidimicrobiales bacterium | reverse complement strand
CTGCTTGACCAGACGATCGATCTGGGAGACCGCCTCGTCCGGAGTCCCGATCGTGCCCAATCCCGACTCGTTCACGAAACGGCTGGATGTCGGTGCGTGCCTCGGTCTTCATGACACCGCTCCCCGCAGGGGCACGCCCGGGTGGTGGGCGCCCACCACCACGGCGACGAGGACCGCCGGCTCGTCGGCGTCGTTGCGCCAGCTGTGGGTCACGCCGTTGAGGACGACCCAGTCCCCGGGGGAGAGGTGGACCTCGGTGTCTTCCAGCACGAGGACCGACGCGCCGGAGAGCTGCAACATGCAGTCGATCGAGGCCGTCGCATGCATCCCGGTGAACCCGGGCAGCGTCCCGTACGTGGCCGGTGGGTTCGGGTCGGGGACCATGGCGACCGCGGTGGCCATCTGCTCGCGGGCCACCGCCGCGGCGCGAGCGGGATCGGACGTGTCGAACATCCGATCGGGGTTGTACCCGACCGGGAACGTCAGGACGATGACGTGGACACCCCCCGGCGCAGGCACCAGCGGACCGGCGAACGACGGCGGCAGGCCGGCGTCAGGCAAGGTCAGAGGGGAGTCGGCGGCCCAGATCGACCACTTGGGTGCGAAGTCTGGGTCCGCGGGCTCGACGACGTCGTCGCTGACGACGACGGCCTTGCCGGTGTCGTCGTGTCCGGTCAGCACGCGGCGCAGTTTCATCGGATCTGTTGCTCCCTTCCGTCTGTGCGGGCGTCGGCGCCGGTCGCCGGTGGCCCTGGGCCGGCCGCCGTGAGGGTGGAGCATGGCAGCGCCGATGTGGGCGCGTGAGGCCCCATCTCGCCAACCTGCGGCTACTTTCGGACAACATCGCGCGGTGCAGAGGGAGGCGAGGCGGCGCCTCCAGCCTGGAGGCCATGGAATCCGACCACTCAGCGCCCGCGGCGTCGGCGTCGGCCCCGCCGCTGCCCGCGCCGCGGCGCCTCGCCGTCGTCGCCTTCAACGGCGCGTCGATGGGCATCATGTCCTTTGCCTTCGGCGTGTTCGACATGGCGGTGCAGTACGGGGCGTTGCCGGACCTCGACGTCCACCTCGTCTCCGGCGAGCCCGGCGGGGTCCTCGGCGGCGGCGGCCTCACCTGCGAGCTCCCCTACGACCTCGCCGCCGTGCGCGAGGCCGACCTGGTCATCGTCCCGTTCTGGCGCGACCCGGGTGAGACACCGCCCGGGCCGGTGCTCGACGCGCTGCGCGACGGGCACGGATCCGGGGCGCGGGTCGCCGGCCTGTGCACGGGAGCCTTCGCGCTGGCGGCCGCCGGGCTGCTCGACCGGCGCCCGGCCACCACACACTGGGCGCTGACCGGCGCGTTGGCGGCGCTGTACCCGAAGGTCCGCGTCCGCCCGTCGGTCCTCTACGTCGACGACGGCGACATCCTGACCGCCGGCGGGGGCGCCGCGGGCATGGACCTCGGCCTCCACATCCTCCGGACGTCGCTCGGCGCGACGGTGGCCAACCGGCTGGCCCGCCACATGGTCGTCCCGCCGCACCGGCCTGGAGGCCAGGCGCAGTACGTCGAGGGTCCCGTGCCCGACCCCGTCGGGGACGACCCTGTGGGAGAGGCGATGCGCTGGGCGCTGGACCACCTCGGCGACGCCCTGACCGTCGACCTCCTGGCGCGCCGGGCCCGGATGAGCAGGCGCAACTTCGACCGACGGTTCCACGAGCTCACCGGGGCCGCACCCGCCACGTGGCTGACCTACCAGCGCGTCCTGCATGCCCAGCGACTGCTCGAGTCGACGACCGCGCCGGTCAGCGAGGTCGCCCGGCTGTGCGGCTTCCCGTCGCCGGCGGGCCTGAGGCGCCATTTCCGCCGCCACGTCGGCGTCGCACCCAGCGCGTACCGGATGTCCTTCTCCGCCCCCGCCTGACCTTGCGCCGAGGTTGACCGACGACCTCGCCACCATCGGCCCGGCTACCACGATGACCGGCAACACGATCTGTTCGGCCGGGTGCGATCTGGCCGCGGCCCTCGGCTACCGCACGCAGGCGAGACTGGTGCCATGCAGATCCTCGAGGCGACCGAGCTCGGCGGGGTCCGCAGTGCGGTCTGGCTCTTCCGTCACCCGGTGACGCCATTGCGCTTCGAGCTTTACCCGATGGTCCACGCGGGCGAGGCCTCGTTCTTCCGCGCGGTGGAGGAACGGCTGCGGCGCTGTCAGCTCGTCATCGAGGAGGGAATCCACGGCGCCACGGCGGAGGCAGCGTTCCTCGCCGCCTACAACGACTGATCGCTGCCGGCCCCGTGGGTCGATCATGGGAGCCTGGGGCCATGTCCGACGAGACGCCCCGCGACGATGCCGACGCCATCCGGCCCACCCCGGCGGCCGCCGCCGGCGCCGACTCCGATCCGACCCAGGTCGAATCCCTGGCCGCTGGGGAGCCGGCAGCCGAGGCCGGAGACGATCCCGACGCCACGCAGGCCTCGCTCGCGGCCAACCCTTCGGGTGATCCCGAGACGACGCAGGTGTCGACGGAGGCGGTGACGCCTGGCCCTGGCGACGAGCCCACGGCGCGGATCGGGAGCGCCACGTCGGTGTTCGACACGCCGCCCACGCCGACCGGGGCAGTGGCACCGCCGGCGGCGGGCGAGGCCGGGCGCCGGACCGCGCCGGCGCCGGACCGGGGTCGGCAGGCACTGATCGCCGTGCTGGCCTTGCTCATCGTGCTCCTGGTGGGGTTCGGGGCGTGGCTGCTGATCGCCGCTGACGGCGAGCAGCCGCCGGCCACGACACCGTCGAGCGAGCTGACCACGACCACCGAACCGCCGTCGACGACAGCAGGCTCGCAGCCGAGGACCACGCCGCCGACGCAAGCGCCGTCGACGCCCACGACCGCGCCACCCGCGTCCACCACGGTGCCGTCGACCACGATCCCGACCACGACCACCGCGACGACGGCCCCCACGACGACCACGTCCACCAACACGGACGCATCGGCGCCGCCATCGGCACCCTGATGAGTGCCGCTAGACCGCAGGCGTTCGGCCCCCTCATCGCTTGAAACATGAGCGCCATCGAGGCGCGCAGCGAACGCTGGACCTCGTCTATCCCGGTCTGCGGCGGTTCGGAGGCTTGGTCCGGCCGGGGCTCCTCGGCGGCTTGGGATGGCTCGACCAGGCTTGCGGATCGGAACCGATCCCGCGCTCGAGGACCTGGATGCCGTCGGCGATCATGGTGCCGAGGTCGCCGCCGTGGACGAACCACTGGGTCGAGGCGGCTTGGATGACGCCGCCAACGGCTGCGGCCAGCATGGTCGGGACCAGGCTGTCGCTGGCCAGATCGAGGCGCGCGCCGAGGAAGTCGGCCATCGTCCGCAGGCTCTTGAGCTGGATGCCACCGAGCACACCGGGTAGGACGCTCGGGGTGGCGGCGACCACCGAGGTCCAGCGGAGGCGGAGCACGGGGTCTTCGGCCGACACAACTTCGGCCAGCGCGGCGCGCAGCGAGTGCAGCGGGCGCTCGTCGGCAGGCCGTTCGGCCAGCGCGCGGCGCAGCGCAGCGGCCCGGCGGTCGATGTGGACCTGGAGCACGTCCTCCTTGGCGGGGAAGTAGCGGTAGAAGGTCCGCACCGAGATCTGGGCGGTCGCCGCGACCTCGTCGACGGTGACAGCGTCGAACCCGCGCGCCTCGAACAGCCGTAGCGCGACGCCAGTCACCTCCGAGATCATCATCTCGGAGTGCTTCTGCCTCAGTTGCGCCGCGAGCGACTCGGCCGCCACGTCCTGCTCCTCTCGGTGTCACCGTCCCGGTGGTCGCACCCTACGGCGTGGACCTCGCCGGCGAGGTCGTCCGGTCGTTGACGTCGTGGTGACCTGAGCCTACGGTGACGTCACGATCTGCCAACTACGGCAGAACATGTCGGAGGAGTGGGGATGGCTCAACGGCTCCTGCGGTGCGTCGTCGGCGCGCTGACGACCTGTGCCGTGCTGGCGCCCGCCGGGCTGGGTACGGCAGCTCAGGCAGATGCGGCGTCACCCACGGTGTCGGGCCCGGTCACGGGGGGAGGCGGGATCCCGCTCGTGTTCAGCAGCCAGCCGGCGGACGCGCTGAACGGCTCGCCGGTCTTCGATCTCGCGTCTGTCGGCTACACCCAGTCCGAGTTCTTCGTCGAGGGCACGGCCGACGCCTACTCGCCCACGTCCGCCCTCACCACCGACGGCCACTGGTCGGTGCAGCCGTCCTCGCAGGCGGCCTACAAGACCCGCGTGGTGGTGAACCGACCGATGAAGGCTCGGGACTTCAACGGCACCGTGGTCGTCGAGTGGCTCAACGTCAGCGGCGGCGCCGACGCCAGCCCGGACTGGGGGCACACCCACGTCGAGCTGATCCGCCGGGGCTTCGCCTGGGTGGGCGTGTCCGCGCAGGCCGTCGGCGTGAACCAGCTCAAATGCCCCGACCCGCCGCTGCCCACCTGTCCGGGCTCCGTCGCCGGGCCGCGTCCCGGCGATGCGGCGCGCTACGGCTCGCTGAACCACCCCGGTGACTCCTACTCCTACGACATGTTCTCACAGGCCGGGCAGGCGATCCGGGACAACGCCGGACTGGTGCTCGGTGGGCTGCGGCCCGAGCGCCTGATCGCCGCCGGCGAGTCCCAGTCGGCGGGGCGCCTCGCGACCTACATCGACGCCGTGCACCCGCTCGTCGAGGTGTACGACGGCTTCCTCGTGCACAGCCGAGGAGCGGGAAGCGCCCCCCTGTCGCAGGCGCCGCTCCCGATCGTGCCGGTGCCGGTGCCGACCTTGATCCGCGACGACCTCGCCCCTGTGCTGTCGTTCCAGACCGAGACCGACGTCGCGGGCGCGATCGCTGTCGGTGGTCTGGCGGCACGGCAGCCCGACAGCAGTCGCTTCCGCCTCTGGGAGGTTGCCGGCACCGCCCACTTCGACCTCTACGGCCTGCAGACCGCCCTGACCGACACCGGCCGGCGTCAATCGGTCGCGGCCTGGTTCGACTCGATGCGGAACCCCAGCAACCAGATCGGGCTCTTCACCTGCGCCTCGCCGATCAACAGCGGGCCCCAGACCTTCGTGCTCCGCTCGGCGACCTCCCACCTCGCCCGCTGGGTGGACGGCGGCGCGCCGCCTCCCGAAGCGCCCCGCCTCGAGGTCGCCAGCGCCGCTCCCTTCGCGTTCGCGCTCGATGCCAACGGCAACGTGCGCGGCGGGATCCGCACACCCGCCGTCGACGCACCGGTGGCGACCCTCGGCGGGCTCGGCCAGACCGGCAGCCCGTTCTGCTCCTTGTTCGGCACCACCACACCCTTCACCCAACAGCAGCTCGACACGCTCTATCGCAACCACGGCAGCTTCGTCGTCCGCTGGAGCGCCGCCACCTTCAAAGCCCTGGCCGCCGGGTTCATACGACGTGAGGACGCCGTGAACATGCTCGCCGTCGGCGCCCAAGCCGACATCCCGTAGCGCGCTCTACCTCGTCATGCGCGCCATCGTCGAACCGTTCGTCATCGACCTCGACGATCCGGCGAGCGACCGGTCCGACTGGGGTGGCCCGACCCTCAGCGGTGCCGATGCGGAGAACGCAGCACCGGCCTGCGACGGGCCTGACGAGCCGGGGAGCAGAAGGCCTCGGCCGACGTCAGCAGGCGGGTCGGGTGGGCCCGAGCGGCGAGGAGCAGCACTACGGGGTACACATCCAGGCCGGCGAGGGCCAGCCCGCCCGCGAATAGGATGGTGAGGGCGGCCAGGCCACGCCAGCGCGTGATCAGGGTCCCCAGCATGAGCTTCATCTCTGCCTGCCTTCCCTCCTGTGATCGGCCCTCACGAACCCGAGAACGCTTGCGCCGCCATCTCCGTCATCTCAGCCATCGGGACGTCGCGCACGTGCTGGGTGAGGCCCCAGCGGTGGCCGAACGGGTCGGTGATCTGGCCCTCGCGCTCCCCCCAGAACGTGTCCGCCAAGTCGCGCACGACCGCCGCGCCACCCGCCAGAGAACGTTCCCAGACGGCCTCGACGTCGTCGCAGTGGAGGTAGAAGGTCGCAGAGATGTGACCGGTCCTGGCCGGCGAGAGCGCCTCGTGGTCGGGGAACTCGTCGGCGAGCATCATCGTCGAGCCGCCGACATCGAGCTCGACGTGGATCAGCCTGCCGTCCGGAAGAGCTACCCGTGAGCTCTCCACCGCCCCGAAGACGTCCTGGTACCAACGCGACGCACGGTCCGCGCCGTCGACGATGATGTGGATGGTGATCACGACGTCGATTTGTACGGCAGGCTCCTGGGGTCGGTCTTGAACGATCTTGCAGCCGACCCCGAACGACGCGTCGACCGACCCGAGGTCTGGCACGACGACACGTTGCCCGGGCTGGTCTGGATGCGTGGTCTCGCGAGCGAGTACAGGATCGATCCCGTCGATGAGTACGTGATCGGCGCGCTCACGGGAAGCGCCGGCTACGACCTCCGCCGCCGATCGCAGACCTACCGGGTGCTCCCCGGTGAGCTGGTAGTGCTCGATCCCGAGCACCCCCATGCCGGAACCCAGACACGCGACGGACCGTGGGAGGCGGTGCTGCTCGTCCTCCCCGCCGCGCTGCTGAGCTCGACCTGCGACGAGGTGCCATCGCTGATACGCGCCAGCGTCGACAATCCCGTCGTCGACGCGCCTGCGCTATGCGACACGTTCCTGGCGTTGCACCGGGCGAGCTCGAACGGCGCGGCCAAACTCTGGCGCGAGTGTGCCCTGCTCGGACTGCTCGATGACCTCGCTCCTGCCGCGGGGGCCAGACCACGCCGCCCCGGCGATCCGATGGTGGCCCGGGCCCTCGAGTACTTGCGCGACTGCCACCTCGACCCGATCGACCTCGACACGCTCGCCTCGGAGGTCGGCACCACGAAGTTCCGCCTGTTGCGGCACTTCCGAGCCGAGGTCGGCCTCACGCCCCACCAGTTCGTGGTCAGCCTCCGCATCGCCCATGCGCGGCGCCTGCTGGCGGGCGGGACGCCGGTCAGCTTGGCGGCGAGCGAGAGCGGGTTCGCCGATCAGAGCCACCTCACCCGCTACTTCCGCCGCCGATTGGGGTTCACACCTGGCCGCTACCGCCAGGCCGTGTCGCAGGGTCGCTGACCGCCGCCTCCAGTGTCCTGGTACGAGCGTGCGTCGGCCGTGTGGATCAGCGGCGTGCTCGGGCTGTGAACCATTCCTGGCGGCGCGGCCGGGCGCTCGTCTACTGGCGCTCCCTCGCGGCCGCGTCCCGCTCGGTCTCGTACTTGGCCGCCGACAGCTCGACCGCCTTGAGGTTGCTCTCGGCGAGCTCGGGCCGGCGGGCCCGGGCCCGCTCCTTGGCGTCGAGGGTCGGCATCGCCTGTCCCTGGAACCGCGGCGCGACATGGCGGGCGAACAGCTCGTAGCTGCGCCATTTCGCGGCAGGCGGTGCCCAGTCGTGTGCGAGTTGCAGATACGAGCCGAAGCCGCCGTTCGACTGCTTGACCAGTCGATCGATTTGCTCGACCGCCTCGTCCGGAGTCCCGATCGTGCCCAATCCCGACTCGTTCACGAAGTCGATGAACTCGCGGACGCTCGTGCCATCGCCGACGGACATCTGCGGGAAGGCGGCCGTGTGCTGGAAGTAGTCGAACCACGCGGCGATGCCATGCTCGACGTCGCGGTAGGCCTGCTCGCGCGTGTCGGCGAGGTGCATGAGCCCGACGAGCCGCCAGGCGTCCCGGTCCACGGAGACGCCGTAGTGGGCAGCCCGCTCCTCCATCACCTCCCAGTGCAGCGCGAGCACGTCGAAGCCCGCGGCGATCGTCGCGCCGACCGACAGGAGGCCGAGTCCGTACCGGCCCGCGAGCCGTGGTCCTGA
>DASRJN010000102.1:0-19799 GCA_035649455.1 Acidimicrobiales bacterium | reverse complement strand
GAGCGGATCTTCACCGCATTGTCGCCGGTCGTGACCGGATACCTGCGGGTGCAGGGTGCCCACGAGCCCGAGGATCTCTCCAGCGAGGTGTTCGTCGCGGTGCTCCGCAACATCGGGCGCTTCACCGGCGGCGAGGCCGCGTTCCGCTCGTGGGTGTTCACCATCGCCCACCGCCGGTTGCTCGACGAGCGCCGCCGCCACGGGCGGCGACCCCCGTTCACCGCCCTCAGCGAGGCGCTCGAGCTGGCGGGGCCCGACGATGTCGAGGGCGCGGTCGAGCGGACCCAGCGCACCGAGTGGGTCAGAGAGCTGTGCGAGCAGCTGTCGCCGGACCAGCGCGACGTGCTGCTGCTGCGGCTGCTCGGCCGCCTGACGATCGACGAGGTGGCCGACACCGTCGGCAAGTCCTCGGTGGCGGTGAAGGCCCTCCAGCGGCGGGGCTTCCGGGCCATCGGCCGCATGCTCGCGCCCGAAGAGGTATCGCGGTGACCAGGCGCGGCGATGACGACGCTATGACGAGGGCCACCCTCTACGCCTACGACGAGATCGTCGAGGCGCTCATCCGGGGCGACGACGTCCCGGCTGTGCATGCCCCACTGGCAACGTTCACCCGCGAGGTCCGTGCCCTCGGCGAAGAACCGGTGCCGGCGCCGTCGAACGAGTTGACGGCGCTGCTCGAAGGCCGTCCGCTCGGCGTCGTCGCCCGGGTCACCGGGGCGAAGCGCCTGGTCAGGGTGGGCGTCGGTGCGTCGCTGACCGCGGCCGGGATCCTCGGCGCCGGCGCAGTCGGCCTGCTGCCCGCGGCCGCCAACAACGCGGTGCGCGGCGCCATCGAGGTCGTCACGCCCGTCCAGTTCGACGACCCCCAGGACCACCCCGCCAACTTCGGCGACCGAGTCTCTTCCGACGCCACCGGCGAGAGCGACGGGGACAACGGGGTGGACGGCCAGGAGATCTCGGACGAGAACCCGGGGGCCGGCCAACGCAACGGCGGGAGCTCCCCGGACGCGCCGCCCGGGCAGACCGGTGTGACCGGCGAAGACCGCGCGGGCCAGACCCCGGCGGCCGACGCTCCCGGCCAGAACACCACCGACGACACCACCGACGACGAAGACGATCCCGGGAACTCCGGGCAGAGCCACACGCCCGACAGCACGGTGCCCCCGGCCCGGACCGAGAACAGTCCCCCCGGCTGAGTGAGTCCTTCCCCTCCGTGACTCACCGATGCCGCGAGGCACCAGCGCCCCGAAGCCGCCCAGTGACAGGAACGGCCTTCGGGTTGCGCTGGTGCCTCGTTCGTTCGGCTAGCCGCTGAGGTCGGCCCGCCGGCAACGCTGCGGTGCACTGACCGGGTTGCAGCGGGCCGCGCCGTCGCCCGGCAGGTCCACCACGTAGCCGGTGCCGAAAGGGTCGTCCGGGAACACGTAGTCGGTCGACACGTACTGGGCGCCCGAGGCGAACGCCGCGTCCCGCATGGACGTGTCGCCGCTGCGGGCCTGGACCGTGTCGGCGTCGGCTCGGGTGCGCACGATGAACCCGGCGGCGACCAGGGCCCGGATGCGGTCGCCCTGGGACAGCGGGTCGTTCACCACCATGATGGCGGCGTCAGGATCGCTCTCGGGCACGTCCACGAACAGGCGCCGGTCGGCCAGGTCGGGCACCTGGGCCCGGTAGGCGTCGCGCTTGGCCCCGTGGTCGTCGAGCGTGAACAGCACCTGGCCCCGCACCTGGTCGAGCCGAGGCCAGCGGCCCCGCCGCACCGCGTCGGCCAGCGTGGCGGCGTGGCCCCGCACCTCGGCCGGCGTCAGCACTCGCTCGGCGGGGAACACCGCATCGATCTCGTCCTCCAGGGCGGCGAAGTCGGCCCCGGTCCACGCCAGCGGTTGGACGAAGCCCAGGCCCGGGTCGGGGATGGGATCGTCCTTGGCCTCGATCTGGATGGTGACCGGCAGGTGTCCGGGATGGGCGTCCGACCAGTCCCGCACCTGGGTCAGGCAGATGGCCAGCGTCGGGCAGGTCGAGCGGTAGTCGACCTCCTGCACGTGGAGCACCTTGAGCCCCGGACCCGCCAGCGCCGGGTCGGGGGGCGCCACGCCCAGCAGGTCGACCACCCGCGGGTGGGCGTAGCGGCCTCCCGCGGGGTCGTCTACGAAGGCGTCCAGCTCGATCTGGCGCACGCCCGCGTCGAGCTCTTCCGCCAGCGGATGGTGGGTGTACTCGAAGCCCTGGGCCGCCGGCCCGAGGAAGTCGTCGAGCGCGGCCTGCAGCGCCGGCTCCGGCTGCACGTGGTAGCTGTTGTGCGACGCCAGGACCTGGATCTGGTTGAGGCGGATCCCGGCGCTCGGAGCGTGGACCGGCCCCCGCAGGGGCGGAACGCAGGCGGCCGCCACCACGAGGGTGACGGCGAGCAGCGCGGGGGGCCGGATGTGGGGTCGGCGGCGGGTCATGACCGGCCAGCATGGTCGATCGGAGCGGCGCTCGCAGGTGGGCGCCGCGACGCCGACCGGCGGGCAGTGCCGTCACCCCCGGGGAGGCAGCAGGAACACCGCGACGTTGGTCTCGTCCCAGCGGTCCTGGAGCTCGACGTAGCGGGCCAGCGGCTCACGCCACCGAGGGTCGGTGTCGAGCAGGTCCTCGTGGATCATGGCCCCGAGGTCCCGCCGGTGGGTGCCGAACAGCGAGGGCCGGACGGTCACCGCCGCGGCCGGGTCGATCTGCCAGCCGGTGCCACCGCCGGACACCGAGGCCAGATCGCCCCGGGCGGCGGAGCGCTCACCTCGGGCCGACAGCCGGATCTCGCCGCTCGCCACCGCCGCCTTCAGGTCTTCCCGCAGGTAGAAGAGCTCGAGCTGCTCGCCGCGCGACAGGCCCTGGTGGCGGGTGACGACCTCGGCCCCCTCGGGCGTGAAGGCGGCGTAGTCGCCGGTCACCACCATGAGGCGGGGCAGCCCTCCGGGCGAGCGACGTCCCGCGCCCAGCTGCCGCACTCCGATGTGGTCGGTCACCGTGAAGCCGGTGCCCCGGTCCTGGAGCTGGGCCATCACCGCCTCGCAGTAGGGGTCGAACACCCCCTCCCGGCAGGCGACCTCGACCCGAGGCGGCAGGTCGGCGCGGGCTACGGTGGTGGTGAGCTCCCGGGCTACGGGATAGGTGCTGGGAGGCGCGGTGGTGCCGTTGTTGGCCGCGGGCAGCGTGGCGGCCGCGGCCACCACCGCGAGCGCGGCGAAGGCGGCCGCCGGCCACCAGGCGCGTGCGGGCGCGGGCCGTGGCCGCCACAGGCGGAGCACGGCCACCAGCAGGGCGAACGTGATGAAGGCGCCCACCGGCCACAGCCAGCGGGCCTGGTAGGCGACGGTCCCGAACTGGCCGGTCGGGGTCTGGACGGCGGTCACCAGCGCCGCGGCCAGCAGTGTGCCCGCCAGCGCGGCCGCGGCCACGACGGTCCGGTCCCGCGCCCGGATCCCGGCCCACGCCGCCAGGCTGATCAGCGCCACCAGGACGGCCAGTGCTCCGCCCGCGGTCACGGCCCCGGGCAGGTCGTTCCCGAAGGGCCCCAGCCGGAAGGCGTGCGAGTACGACGGCCGCACCCACCACGGCGGCAGCGCCAGCACCTCGGCGACAGCCCGGGGCCCGGTGCGCCAGCCCAGCGTCACGCGGGCGGCCGACTGGCTGCGCCGCAGGCGGGACAGGTTGCCCTCGTCCGCGGTCACCTGCTCGATCAGCGGCTGGATCCAGCACACCACGGCCACGACGGCGGCCACCCCGAGCGCCACCGCGTCCCGGCGCCATCCGCCGGCCCGGTGGTGCCAGGCCGACACCGCCACGCTGCCGGTCGCCGCGAGCAGCAGCACCGGGACCAGCACGACGTAGCTGAGGTTGGTGGCCAGCACGAGGCTGCCGGCCAGCACCGCCCAGGGCAGGCAGAGGCTGTCGCCCGCGATGGTCGCCCAGGCCAGCACCGCGCAGCCCAGGAACGGGAGCAGCACCGTGCCCGCGTGCCACGGCTCGATGAGCGCGTCGCTGCCCATTGACCAGCACAGCAGCCCGGTCACCGCCATGGCCGCCGCGGCCACCGCGGGGCCGGCCACCCGCCTCGCGGCGATGAAGCTGCCCGCCACCGAAGCCATGCCTACGAGGGTCGTCCCGATCACCAGCCCGGCCCCGCCCCCCACCAGCGCCGCGGGCAGGGCGAGCGCGTCGTACAGCAGGGGGCCGGGATGGTTCAGGTCGAACCCGACCGACCAGGAGGCCGAGGCCCACATGCCGAGCAGCGGCAGGTCTCCACCCGGCCCGCCCCCGAGCACATCCCGGGACCGCACCCCGATCAGGGCCGAGTCGCCCACGGGAACCCACCCGGTCACGATCGCCCGCCCCGCCGACACCGCGAGCGCCACCAGCACCGCTCCGAACGCCGCCCACGCCAGCCGCCCCGACCACCGGTTCGTTCCCGCCTCCGCCGCGTCCGCCATGGCCTCCGCGCCGGCGACCCCGGCGGCGGCCAGGGCGATGCCGGCAGCGTCATCAGAGCCGGCGTCGGCGGGCCCGTCCCCAGGGCTGCGCAGCTCCACTGCCCGGGAAGCTACTGCCTGGGACTTTGTCCGGCGCCGCCTACGAGTCGGGGTGGTGCGCGGCCCAGGCCGCCAGCCATGACTCGACCACCGGGGCGAAGGCGGCCGGGTTGTACACGTCCTCCTCGGAGGAGAACAGGCCGTCACCGGCGTACACCAGGCGGGTCCAGTTGGCGCCCTGGTAGATCTGGCCGTCGCCGGGGTCGACGAACCGGTTCTGGACCTGGCCGACGAGCCAGCCCTGGTCGGCGTCGATGGTCCACCAGTCCCACGGGAACTCCTGCATGTGGGTGAACGGCCACACCGTCATGGTGGCGGTGATCCAGTCCAGCAACGCCTGCCGGCCGTGGAAGTGCCCGTAGTGGTGCTCGATGTAGTGGACGTCGGGGGTGAAGCACTCGACCCACGGTCGCCAGTCACCGGTTCGCCCCGCGGCGCCGGCGGCGGCCGTGTAGCGGCGGAACGCCTCGGCGATCTCCTCACGCTCGAATCCCACGCGCCCCCGTCCTTCCCCTGCGCCGACCGGAGGGGACCGTACCCTAGGGCACGAGGACGAGCTTGCCCCGGGCCGCGGTGCTCTCGAGCAGCTCGTGAGCCTGGCGAGCCTCGGACAGCGGCAGGCGCTCGGCTACCGCTGGGTGGATCTTGTCCGCCCGCAGCAGCTCGAGCAGGGCGAGGAAGTCCTGCCGGAACCAGTCCTGGTGCTCGATGCGCAGCTTCTGGATGCGGTAGGCGATCACGTGGCGGCGGGGCGACAGGGTGCCCCAGAGCCAGACGAGGCCCGTGGCCGCGTACCACTCGACCCAGCCTCGCCAGCTCTTCCGCCCGCCCACCATCGTCTTGTAGTTGCCCATCACGACGAGCCTCCCGCCGGGGTCTCCGACAAGAGGGTCGCCACGCCGCAGCGCCCAGAAGGACCGGAGCGAGACCGCGCCCCCGATCCCGTCGAGCACCACGTCCATGCCGTCGGGGCACAGCTCCCGCACCCGGGCCAGGAAGTCCTCGGTCCGGTAGTCGATGGCCACCGCGCCGAGCCGCTCGACCGTGGCGCGGTCCCGGGCGGACGCGGTCCCGAACAGGCGTAGCCCGGCGAGCGCACCGAGCTCCAGCGCCGCGGTGCCCACCCGGCCGGCCGCGCCGTGCACCAGCACCGCCTCGCCGCGGCTCACCCTCGCGGCCCGGTGCAGCATCTGGTAGGCGGTCATGTACGGGAACACGAGGCTGACGACTTCGGCCGGGTCGAGATCGTCGGGCACCTCGACCGCGTAGCGCTCGGGCACGCAGACCAGCTCCGCGTTGGAGCCCCACACGGTGAGCACCCCGACCCGGTCCCCCTTCCGGAGCCGGGAGGTGCCCGGGCCGACCTCCTCGACGACGCCGACGAGCTCGTAGCCCGGCGTGAACGGCGGCTTGGGCCCGCCGAGGTAGGTCCCGGCCCGGATCAATGCGTCGGTGAAGGACACCCCGGCCACCAGGACCCGCACCAACACCTCGCCCGGCCCGGGCCGGGGAGCGTCCTCCTCCACCATCCGCAGGACCTCGGGGCCACCGAACTGCTCGACCACGACACGTCTCATGGCACACCCCCTATCGGTGCCCACTCAGCGACGCGCCGGCGGCCGCGTGTGCGCCAGAGGCGAAGGTCCCATTGTCGCCCTCGGGTTGTGACCAAGGTCCTGCAGGTCCCTGCTCTGCGCCCGTGGTGTCCGCCGGGCAGCAGGCGTAGTCCGGAGGGGAGGAGGTAGAGACGATGCCTGACGAGACCGACATGGGCCGTGCGCGTCACCGCTACCCGAAGCCCGCCCTCTGGTTCGCCGGTGGCTTGGCCGTCGCCGTTCTACTCTGGATGGTCGTAGGGGTACCGACCGTGGTGAAGTACCCCACCGACCTGGACGCCAGTCCCCGCTACGAGGGGAGCTTCAGCTTGCTCGTGGACCCGTTGACGGCAACCCCGCTCGCGGCGCCCGTGACGATGCCACTGACCGTGGACCGGCACATAGAGGCGGTCGGCGATGAGAGCGGCTCGTCGACGGTCGTGGTGCGGGAGACGATCCATCAGGTGGCCGGTGATCTGCTCGACGTCACCCAGACCAACCAGTACGTGATGGACCGCTCGTCGATCGAGAACGTCGCCGACGACCGCGCCTACGCGTTCGACCAAGACAACGTGGTCGACCGGTCCGGCAGCTTCCGCCTCAACCTGCCGTTCGACACGAGCCGGGACGAGACCTACGACATCTACAAGAACGAGATCGGCGCCACGTATCAGCTCGTCGGGGACCGCGAGGCCCCGACCACCGAGCTCGAGGGACTGCACCTCTCGAACTTCACCGCCAGCGTCGACGAGGCACCGCTGAGCGACGCCTACCTGGCCGAGCTCACCCAGACGGTGCCGCTGCCCCAGAGCATGAGCCTCGACCAGCTCGAGCCGCAGCTCCTGGCGGCGGGCGTCGACGTCGACGCGCTCGTGACCGCGCTCACGCCCGTGCTGACGGCCGAGGACGCGGCCACGCTCAGCGGGTTCGCGGCCGAGCCGATCCCGATCGAGTACGTGCTCTCGCTCGACGGGCGCGCCGCGGTCGAGCCGGTCACGGGCGCCGAGGTCCGGGTGTCGGTGTCCGAATCGGTGGGGGCGCGGCCGGTGCTCACGAGCCTCCCGGTGCTGCAGGACGTGCTGAGCCACTATCCCGGCGTGCCCGAAGCAGTCTCCACCAGCGCCGCCCTCGACGAGCTCGCGGCCGCCCCCGCGAGCCCCTTGTTCGAGTACAGCTACGAGCAGACCCCGGCCTCCGTCGCCGACGTGGCCGACACGGTCGCCGCTCTGCGGAGCCAGGTGCGGCTGGCCAAGGTCTGGCTGCCACTGGGGTTGGCGGCAGGAGCCATCGGGAGCCTGGTCGTGGGCGCGGTCTGGTTCATGCGCCGGCGCGCGCGCCCGATCGAGGGAACCGGACGGGAGCGGCCGCACCCGGCCCCCCGTCCCGACAGGGAAGAGCGAGAGCTGGCCACCACCGGAAGGGAAACGCGATGACATCCACCCCCGCCGCGACGCGGCGCGTGGCGAGTGGGCCCGACCTGGCCCCGCTCGACGCCCACGCCCACCTGCTCGAGCCGGTCATGCGCTGGGCCGAACAGGAGCCGACCCGGCCCGTGGCCGCCTACCGCGAGGGCGACGGGTTCGTCGACGTCTCCGCACAGGCCTTCCACGAGCGGGTCCGTGCCCTGGCCAAGGGCCTCGTCGCCAGCGGGGTGGCCCCGGGGGACCGGGTGGCGCTCCTGTCGCACACGCGGCTCGAGTGGCTGCTGGTCGACTACGCCATCCTGGCCGCGGGAGCCGTCACCGTGCCGATCTACGAGACCTCGTCGGCCGAGCAGATCCAATGGATCCTCGGCGACAGCGGCGCGTGCATCGCCGTGGTCGAGACGCCGGCCATGCGATCGACCTACGACGAGGTCCATGCCGCGGCCAGCGCTTGCCGCGAGGCCCTGGTGATCGACGAGGGTGCCCTCGACGAGCTCGCCGCCCGGGGCCATGAGGTCGACGATGCGACGCTGGACGAGCGCATCGCGGGCCTCACCGCCGACGGGCTGGCCACGATCGTCTACACGTCGGGCACCACCGGGCGGCCCAAGGGCTGCATGCAGACCCACAGGAACCTGCGCACCAACGTCGCGCAGAACCTCGACGCCGTCCGGTCGATGCTCCATGACGACGAGGTCACCCTGCTGTTCCTGCCGCTGGCCCACACCCTCACCAAGTCCATCGCCCTGGTGTGCGTCGAGTGGGGGGCCAAGCTGGCGTTCGCCACCGACTTCGGCCACTTCCCGGAGGAGCTGGCCCTGGTCCGGCCGACGCTGCTCGTCGCGGTGCCCCGAGTGTTCGAGAAGGTGTTCACCGCCGCTCAGCGCAAGGCCGCCGCCGACGGGCACGGCAAGATCTTCGACCGGGCGGAACAGGTGGCCATCCGGTGGTCCGAGGGTCACACCGCGGGACGCCTCCAGCCCATCATCAGTGCCCAGCACGCCGTGTTCGGGTCCCTGGTGTACCGCAAGCTGCACGCCGCGTTCGGGGGGCGGCTGAGGTTCGCGTTCAGCGGCGGGGGGCCGCTGGGCGAGCGTCTCACCCACTTCTTCAACGGCATCGGCATACGGATCTTCGAGGGCTACGGCCTCACCGAGACCAGCCCGACGCTGACCGTGAACCGGGCTGACGCCTGGAGGCCCGGGACCGTCGGGCGTCCCGTGGCGGGGACGTCGATCCGCATCGCGGACGACGGCGAGATCCTCGCGTCCGGTCCCCAGGTGTTCTCCGGCTACTGGAACGCCGAGGCCGCGACCGCTGAGGTGCTCGAAGCCGACGGGTGGTTCCACACCGGCGACATCGGCGAGCTGGATGCCGATGGCTACCTGCGGATCACCGGGCGAAAGAAGGAGCTCATCGTCACCGCGGCGGGCAAGAACGTGGCGCCGGCGCCGCTCGAGGACCGCCTCCGGGCCGACCCGCTGATCAGCCAGGCGGTGGTGGTCGGTGACCAGCGCCCGTTCGTGGCCGCGATGCTCGCCGTCGACCACGAGGCCCTCCGCGAGTGGGCGGCGGACCAGGGGCTGGACGACCAGTCGAATGCCGAGCTGCTCGCGCACGACCGGCTGCGGGAGCGCCTGCAGGGGGCCGTCGACGAGGCCAACCGCTCGGTGTCCAAGGCGGAGTCCATCCGGGCCTTCGCCATCCTGCCCCGCGACCTGTCCGTCGAGTCTGGCGAGCTCACCCCCACGTTGAAGGTGCGCCGCGCCATCGTGGTCAAGTCCTACAGCGCAGTCGTCGAGGAGCTGTATGGGTGACGGGCGCCGCTGCCGCGCGTGCGGCTCGGGCGACCTGCAGCCCTCCGGCACCCCGCTCGGCCGGAGGGCCGTGTGCGCCCGATGCGGCCGGTGCTGGGAAGAGGGCGGCGCCGGCGTAGAGGTCGACTCCCTGGCCTGCCCGGGCTGCCCGCGGCGCGGCCGGTGCGAATCGTGCCCCACCTGGCTCGTCGAGGCGATGTCGCGCCGCGACGTGTTGAGCGACGGCCGGCCGGTGCTCGTCCGGCCGTTGCTGTACGGCGATCGCTTCGAGCTGGCGGCGGGGTTCGCCGAGCTGTCGCCGCGCTCGCGGCGACACCGCTTCTTCAACCCACCCGAGGAGCTCGACGACGAAGAGCTCGAGCACCTGACCAACCTCGACTACCGCGATCACTACGCCTGCGTCGCCGTGCTCGAGGACCGGCCCGTGCCGACCGGGGTCGGCGTCGCCCGCTACATCCGCGAGGCCGGCAACCCCGACGTCGCCGAGGTGGCCGTCACGGTGGCAGACGCCTACCAGCGCCGGGGGATCGGCACGCTGCTGACCCGCACGCTGGGCGAGGTCGCGGCCCGCAACGGCATCCACCGGTTCGTCAACTACGTGCACTGGGACAACGCCGCCGCCATCGAGCTGCTCACCGACGAACCGTGCCGGATCACCCCGGCCGAGCCGGGCGTCGCCCGCATCGAGGTCGAGCTTCCGCCCCGCGTGGCCGAGGTGCCCGACTCCTACCTCCACCGCCTCATCGGCGCCTACGCCGCACGGCGGGACCCGAGGCGGCGCCCCCGTTAGCCGGTGGTGCTCCGGTTGGCTCGCGAGGAGAGGTGGGCGATGCCGAGGACGATCCCGGCGCCGATGAGGGTCAGGCCGGTGAGCCCGGTGACCATGGCGACGAACCACGCGCCCTCGGGGAGCTCGCCGGTGGCGTTCGTGGTGCCGATGAGGACCGCCAGCACGACGCTGCCGCCGCCGAGGAGCTTCCACCAGTTGCCGGTCGTGGGGCGGCGCTCGGTGAGCGGACGGGCCCGGTGGGCGGAGACGAGCGCCAGGGAGACTGCGATGACGGCGACCGCGAGGCAGGGCAGGAGGACACCGATGGACCCGACGGTGACGCCGACGACGACCGCGCTGAGCGCGACCGCACCGAAGATCACGGGGACGACGGTCGTGGCGCTGCGGGACATGTGGGCCTCCAGGTGTCGGGACGGAACGGTGAGAGCGAGATCGATGGCGGTGCGAGCGAGCACGCGCCAGGTGGGCTCGTCGCGGATCTGGTCGGTGACGAGGGCGACGAGGTCGGGCCCGTACTCCTCGCGGAACCGCCGCGGGTAGAGGCGGACGGCCAGCCGGTAGGCCCCGAGCGTGCGTTGGCGTGCGCTCATGCGGGTGCCGCGCCCGGCAGGTGACCGGCGGTCCGGTGCACGAGGGTCTGGAGCCGCCTGAGCTCGTCGAGGGCGACGGCGCGTCCGGCGGGTGTGAGGTCGTAGTAGCGGCGCCGTTCGTTGTCGGTGCGGGGTGACCGGTCGGTGGTCTCCTCGATCAGCCCGCCCTCGACCAGGCGGTTGAGCGTGCCGTAGAGGGTGCCGGGGCCCATACGGACGGCGCCGCCGCTCAGCTCCTCGACCCGGCGCATGAGGGCGTAGCCGTGCAGCTCACCGTCAAGGAGGGCCAGCACGACGTGCAACGACGCCGCCGGGAGCGGCTTCGAGCGAGGCATGCTCGAATCCTGATATATCGAACTTCGATAGTCAAGGGTCGATCGGGAGGACCATTCGGCATCCCGGCCGGCTCAGCTGCGTCGTAGCGCGGCGACCGCCAGCTCCGTGCGGGTGGAGATGCCGAGCTTGGCGTACACGTGGGTGAGATGGGTGCCGACCGTGCGGGGGGCGACGAACAGCCGCTCGGCCACCTGCTGGTTCGACAGGCCCTCGGCCACGAGCTTGACGACGGACAGCTCGGCGGGGGTCAGGCTGGCCCACCCGCTCGCCGGCCGCTTCCTCGCACCCCGACCGCGTGTGACGTAGTCGACGGCCTCGTCCCAGGCCATGTCCGCGCCCTCGGCGGCGACGGCCTCGTACCGTTCCGCGCCGAGGGCCGCGATGACGGCGGCGACGTCGGCGTCGTGGGCGGGCCGCGCGGCCGACGGCCGGGCGTAGCCGAGGGCCTCGCGGCGGGCGGTCGCCGCGCCCAGCAGCCGGGCCGCCTGGTCGTGGCTCTCGAGGTCGATCGCCACCCCGGCCAGCGTCTCCACCGCGTCCACCTCGCCGATGAAGTGGCCGTGGCTGTGGGCGAGCGCCAGGGCCCGGTGGGCGGCGTCCTCGGCGCGCTCGGGCTCGCCGGAAGCGCGTTCGACCAGCGCTTGCACGGCCAACCGGGTCGACTCGAAGAACCGGTGGTGCCCGAGCCGGACCGGGTCGAGCAGCCGCCGGGCTGTCCCGACGTCCCCGCCGACCACGTGACCCCAGGCGAGCCAGGGCTGGATGGCGTCCCCCGGGAGTCCCAACGCGACGGCCGCGTGCCGGAACGTCTCGCAGGCGTGCGTCAGCGTGGCCAGGTCTCCCTCGTGGAGGGCGAGAACCGCCCGGGCGAAGAGGGCGAACGTTGTCCACGCGCCGCCCGATTCCTCGGCGATCTGGACTGCCTCGTCGGTCAGCGGTCGGGCCGAGGCCAGATCGCCCTGGAAGGCCCGAGCGACCCCGAGGATGGCCAGGGCGAGGATGAGCGTGTGGGTGTCATGCGTGGTGCGGGCCTCGGCCAGCAGCGGCGTGGCCCCGTCCAGGGCCGCGGCGAGGTCTCCCTGGCAGACCTCGGCCCACGCCTTGATGCCGAGCGCTTGACGTCGCTCGAACCGGTCGCCTGACGCGACGGCCAGGGTGAGCGCGTCCCCGCTGATGCTGCGAGCCTGGCCGAAGTCGCCGGCGAGGCCATGGACGATGGCGAGGTTGCAGAGCCCCTCGGTCGACCACCAGACGTCGTCCTGCCGGCGGGCCTGCGCCAGGTTGGCCTTCAGCACGGGAACGCCCGCCTCCGGATCGGTGAAGGCGGTCAGCTCGGCGGCCAGCCCTTCCGATCGCACCGACGCGGCTTCGTCGGCCAGGTCGCGGGCGAGCTCGACGGCCTCGGCGATGGCGGGCGGGTGGCTCATGACGTCACCGCCGAACACCGCGAGGTGGCCGTCGGCGACCAGGGCCCGGACCCGCCACGACGCGGAGCCGTCGCCCGCCGCGAGGGCGGCCTGCGACCAGCGCCGCCCGTAGAACATCCCCCGGATGATGAAGAAGTAGAACAGCGCGCCGGCGAGGCGCAACATGGCGTCGGTGTCGCCTTGGTCCCGGCTCCACTCGAACGCCGCCGCCAGGTTGGGGTAGGCGTCCGCCAGCGCCGCGGTCGCGCCCTCCTGGTACGCCCCCTCCAGCTGGGGACCGAGCCGCTCGGCCTCGTCGACGAAGTGATCACGGTGGCGGGTGTGCACCCGGGCCCGCTCACCGGACTCCGCCAGCCGGGCATCGGCGTACTCGCGGATGGTCTCGAGCAGGCGATAGCGGGCCGTCGCACCTTCGTCGTCCACCACGACGAGCGACTTGTCGATGAGGCCGGCGACGACGTCGAGGATGGCGAGTCGCTTCAGGCCGTCGCCCTCGCACACCGCCTCCACGGTGTCGAGGCCGGCGGCGCCCGCGAACACCGAGAGGCGGTGGAGCAGCACGCGCTCGTCGTCGTCCAGCAGCTGGTAGCTCCAGTCGACCGACGCCTGGAGGGTCTGGTGGTGGCGGCTGGTGGCGCGGGCCGGTCCGACGAGCAGCCGGAAGCGGTCGGCCAGCCCGTCGCAGATCTGCTGCGGCGTGAGCATCCGGGCCCGGGCCGCGGCCAGCTCGATGGCCAGCGGGATCCCGTCAAGCCGGTGGCAGATCTCGGCGACCGCGGGCGCGGTCTCGTTGGTCACCTCGAAGTTGGGCCGGGCCTGGCGGGCGCGCTCGATGAACAGCCGGACGGCCTCGTAGCTGTCCAGCGTGTCGAGGCCGGCGGGCTCGGGGCCGGCCGGTGCCGACAGGTTCGGCACCCGCCAGGGCACCTCACCTTCGACCGCCAGCGGCGCGCGGCTGGTCGCCAGCACCTGCACGGACGGGCACGACCGCACGAGGGCGTCGGCCAGGTCGGCGCACGCCGGCACCAGATGCTCGCAATTGTCGAGGATCAGCATCGCTCGACGGCTGCGGAAATAGCTCTCCAGGGTCTTCTCGGGCGGGCGGCCCGGTTCCTCCCGGAGGCCGAGCGCGCTCAGGACGGTCGAGGCGACCAGCTCCCCGTCGTTCACGGGCGCCAGCTCGATCACCCAGACCCCGTCCGGGTAGTGGTCGACCACGAGCACGGCCAGCTCGAGGGCCAGGCGGGTCTTGCCGCACCCGCCGGCCCCGGTCAGGGTCAGGACCCGGGTCCCCGGGAGCAGCTTGTCGAGGACGGCGAGCTCGGCCTCCCGGCCCACGAAGCTCGTCAGCTGCACCGGCAGGTTGTGACGGTGGGCGTCGAGCGTGTGCAGCGGGGGGAAGTCCGGCTCCAGGTCGGGGTGGACGAGCTGCCACACTCGCTCCGGCCGCCCGAGGTCCTTCAGCCGGTGCGTCCCGAGGTCCCGCAGCGTGGCATCGGGTGGCGGCGCCTCGCCGACCAGCGCCGCGGTCGCCTCGGACACGAGCACCTGCCCGCCATGCCCACACGACCGGATGCGGGCGCAGCGGGCGAGCGCCAGGCCGACGTAGTTGCCCTCGTCGCGCAGCTGCGCCTCCCCGGTGTGCACCCCCATGCGAACGCGGACCGCGGCGCCGTCGGGCCAGGGCTCGGCGGCGAGCGACCGCTGGGCGTCGACCGCCGCGGCGAGCGCGGCCGACGGCCGGCTGAACGCGGCCACGGTGCTGTCGCCCTCTCCCTGCTCGACCGGTCGCACCCCGCCGTGGGCCTCGATGGCCGCGTCGAGGATCTGGTAGTGCCGGGGGATCACGACGGCGAGGTTCTCAGGCGAGCGGATCCAGCCCGCAGTCGATCCCTCGACGTCGGTCATGAGGAACGTCACCGTCCCCGCCGGCAACACCGGGGCCCGTTCACCGCCCATGCGGGTGCCAGTGTGGCCCATCACACCCACTCGAAGTAGCGGCGCAGCTCCCAGTCGGTGGCGTCACGGGCGTCGGGATCGGCCCCCTCGCTGTGGAACATCAGCCACTCCCACCGGCGGCTCTCCGCCCAGTGCTCCACGAAGCCATCACCGAGCGCCTTCGCCAGCCGTTCGTCGGCGGCCAGCGCGTCGGCGGCGGCGGTGATGGACGCCGGGAGCCGGGGATGACCCTCCGGCGTCCCCCAGGGCAGGTTGGTCACCGGATCGGGCGGGTCGATGCGCTCCTCCAGCCCGGCGAGCCCGCCGGCCAGGACGGTGGCCAGGACCAGGTACGGGTTGGCGTCCGCCGCGGCCAGGCGGTGCTCGACGCGGGCGCCCCCCACCGCCGGCCGGATCGTCCGCACCGCCACGCCCCGGTTGTCCTCACCCCAGGTGGGAGTGGTCGGCACGGCGGCGAAGTCGACCTGCCGGCGGTACGAGTTGATCGTCGGGACCAGGATGGAGGTCGCTCCCGCCAGCGTCGCGAGCAACCCGCCGACCCAGTGCCCCTGCGCGTCGTCGCCGCGGTCGAAGAGGGGGGTGCCGTCGCGCCACAAGGACAGGTGCAGGTGCAGCCCGCTGCCGAAGGCCGCGAACGGCTTGGCCATGAAGGTCACCGCGTGGCCGTGCTCGTAGGCCGCTTCGCGCACGGCCCGCTTGGCCCGCACGGTCCAGTCGGCGGCGGTCATCGGGTCGGTGGGAGCCAGGTTGAGCTCGAACTGGCCCGGAGCCGCCTCGTCGTTGAATGCCTCCCAGGTGATGCCCAGCTGCTCCAGCCGCTCGGTGGCCGTCCGCAGCAGCGGGAGGTACTCCGGGGCCCGCTGCGTGACATAGAGCGGCTTGGGGTCGTGACCGCCCAGGGGCGTCAGGCCCCTGAACCCGCACGCCCGGGCCTCGGCGATGGACTCCTCCACGACGAAGAGCTCCAGCTCGAAGGCGCACCGGATGTCGTAGCCGAGCGCCGCCAGCCGTGCGACCTGTGCCGCCAGCAGCGAGCGCGGGCAGACCGGGAGCGGCGTGCCCTCCCGGTCGGTGAAGGACCCGAGCACGCTGACCGTGCCGCCGGGCTCGACGACCGCGGTAGCGGGGTCCGGTCGCAGCACCATGTCGCCCAGTGCCGGCCGGCGCCAGTCGCCCCACCAGCCGAGCTGGGGCGTCCCCGCCAGGTCGGACGCCAGCACGAAGTCCGCGAGCGACACCCCCACGGGCAGGCTGCGCTCGAACTTCTCGGCCGACACGAACTTGCCGACCATCGGTCCGTCCAGCGAGGCGGCCTCGATCCGGACCAGCCGCGTGCCGTCGGCCAGCATCACCGGCCCCCGTCCTCGCCGAGCATGAACCTGGTCAGCAGTCCGACGAACCGGCTCAACTCCGGGAGGTCGCCCAGCACCTGCACCCGCCCCTCGAGGAGCGCGGCCCCGAGGTGATCGGCCCCGGTGAACACCGCCACGAGCGCCCAGGCGGGGCCGTGCACCTCCACCCGCGTGCCGCCGCGCCGGCCGACGGCGTGCTCGCCGCCGTCGTCCTGGCACACCACCCGGAGCAGCTCCGGGCGCCGGTCGTCGCCCTGCGCCCAGTCCCACAGCGTGTCCACCGCGCCCCGCCAGCCGCCGGGGGGACCGGCGTCGAGGACCCTGCCCGCCCCCAGCGCCAGCCGCGGATGGCGGACCGCCCCGCTGACCTTGGGCTTGGCCGCTCCGGGGCGGCCCATCGTCTCCAGATCACCCTCGATGAGCACGTCGACGTCCGGGCCGGCGCCGGGCGTGACCCGTACGACGCGGCCGGCGAAGTCGATCGTCGCCGCCTGCGGTCCGACCGTCGACCGCAGGCCGACCCGACCGCGGAGCCGGCGCAGGTCCCGGGCCAGCTTCGGCTGGGCCGCGGCGCGGCCGAGCGAGGCGGCCAGGACCCGCACCAGCAGCGGGGCGTCGCCGTCCCGGACCACCATCGGCTGGTTCCCGTCCATGCCGGGATGATCGACCGGCCCCGGGCCGCGAACATCGTCGAAACCACGTATTCCGTCGTCCCCCGACCCCGGTTCCTCGTAGCGTGGGGCCGTGCAGCAGTGGCAGGTAGGGGGCTGGACGGTCACCCGCGTAGCGGATCCGGGCTTCGAGCTCGTGCTGGCCCAGGACGACGCCACCCGGGCCGCGCTGCAACGCTCGTCCTGGCTGCACCCGAGGTTCGTCACCGACGACTGGGCGCTGCGGGTCGGGTCGAGCGCCATCGTGGTGGCCGACGGCGAGACGACCGTGCTCGTCGATCCCTGGCTGGCGTTCGACGATCCCGCCCGGTTCGGGCCGCGCCTGGAGGCGCTCGCGGCTGCCGGCTGGGCCGCCGACCAGATCGACATCGTGGTCAACTCCCACATCGACGGGGCGGGCGCCAACGCCGATCCGGCGACGGGCGCTCCGGCGTTCCCCGAGGCGCGCTACCTCGTGCCGGGCGTGGAGATGACCGAGCTGGCCGAGGGCCGTCGCCCGGGGGCCGAAGGGCTGCTGGACGTCGAGTGGGCCGGGGTGCTCGACCGGTATGACGACCGCATCGAGCCCGCGGCCGGGATCGTGGTCGACCCCCTCCCGGGGCACAACCCGGGTCACTACGGCGTCTATGTGGGCGAGCCCGCGGCGGCGGTGATCGTCGGGCACCTGTTCCTGCATCCGGCCCAGATCGCCAATCCCGACAGCGTCCTGGCGGACCACGACCCGGCCACGCTGCGGGCCACGCGACGAGCCCTGCTCGAGCGCTGCGAACGCGAGGGGCTGCTGCTGATCGCGCCGCTGTTCGAGGCTCCCGGCGCCGGGACCGTCGCCCGCGACGACGGTCGTTGGCGGCTCGAGGCGGTCGGCTGAGCGATGGCCCAGCTGGCCGCCGAGACCGTCGGGCACGTGCGGGTGTTGCGGCTCGATCGCCCCGAGCGGAAGAACGCGCTCACCGCCTCCCTGGGATGGAGCATCGTGCGGGCGGTCAGCGACGCCCACCACGACGACCACGTCCGGGTCGTGGCCCTGACCGGCAACGGCGACGCCTTCTGTTCGGGCCTCGACCTCGGGGGCAACGACGAGACCCCGGTCGAGACCGGCCTGTCGGACCAGGAGCAGCTGCTCGACGAGAAGGGGTGGGTCGGACGGTTCCTGCTGGCGCTGCGGTTCGAGACCGACAAGCCGGTGGTCGCCGGGATCAACGGGGCGGCCGTCGGGGCCGGCCTCTCGCTGGCGATGGCCGCCGACATCCGCATCGCGGCCGACTCCGCCCGCCTGCACCCCGGCTACCTGCGGGCGGGCACGTCGCCGGACGGCGGGCTCACGTGGTCCTTGCCCAGCCTCGTCGGGCACGAGACCGCGCTGCGCTTCCTGCTCGATTCGCGCTTCGTGGGGGCCGATGAGGCACTCCGCCTCGGGCTGGTGTCCGAGGTCGTCCCGCGGGAGCGGCTCGACGACCGGCTGCTGGAGTTCTGCGGAGCGATCGCGGCCCAGGCCCCGCTGGCGGTCCGGCGCACCAAGCACCTGGTGGCCCGCACGCCGCTGATCGACGACGTCGACCGGCGCATGGGCGAAGAGATCCGCAACGCGCTCGCCGGCCTGAACAGCGAGGACGGGCAGGAGGCGGTGCGGGCCATCCTCGAGAAGCGCACGCCCGAGTTCCGCGGCCGGTGACGTGACCGATCGGGACGCCCGGCAGCAGGCCGCGATCGACGACTTCCTCGCCCTGCTGGAGCACGAACGGCGGGGGGACACGTGGGTGGGACGAACCCCCGACGGGTACGGGCCCGTGGTGTTCGGCGGCATCGGGCTCGCCGTCACGATCGGTGCGGCCTGCGGTGACGCCCCGGAAGGCACGCGGCTCCACTCGCTCCACGCCCACTTCCTGCGCCCGGTGAAGGGCGGCCAGGAGACCGTCTTCCGCACCGACGTGATGAAACCCGGGCGCACGTTCAACCTGCATCAGGTCACGGCCACCCAGGATGGCAAGCCGGTCATCACCATGACCTGCTCGTTCACCTGCGACACCGACGGGTACGTGTACGACCTGTCCGGCGTCCCCGAGGGCGTGCCCCGGCCCGAGGACCTCCCGGAGCCTGACCTCACCGAGGACGAGGTCGGCGCCTGGGATGTGCGCTGGCTCGGGCCCAGTCCGCTGCGACCCGACGGCACCCGCGAGGCGACGCACCGCCACTGGTTTCGCATGGCCCGGCCGCTCGGCGACGACCCCCACCTGCACACCGCGATAGTGGGCTACGCCACCGACTGGACGGGGCTGGGTGGCCGGCCCCACCACCTCGAAGGCGACGTCACGGGCATGATCAGCCTCGACCACGCCGCCTGGTTCCACCGGCCCGCCCGGGCCGACGACTGGCTGCTCCAGGACGTGGAGAGCCTCGTCAACGCCGGCGGCCGCGGCACCTTGCGCGGCGTGATCCGCGACCGGCACGGCCTCATCGTCGCGTCGATGGCCCAGGAGATGCTGCTGCAGCCGGTCACATAGCGGCCGGTGCGGCCGCCCGGCTCACGGCTGGGTCGACTGCCCGACCTCGATCAGATGGCCGTCGGGGTCCCGGATGTAGCAGCGGATCTCGTTGGCCATGTCCTGGGGCGGGGTGATGAACTCCGCTCCCCGCGAGCGCCAGTCCTCGTAGACCTGGTGGATGTCGGCCACCCGGATGTTGAGGAAGCTGCTGGAGCGGGTCGGGTCGGGCGGCGTCTCCAGGATCACGTCGGGCTTGTCGACCGTCGGCCCGCCGCCGACGTTGATGATGATCCACGAGTTGGCGAGCTGGACGACCGACGGTTCGCCGGTCCGGACCACCTCGCCGCCCAGCACGTCGCTATAGAAGGCGGTCGAGCGCGCCACGTCGTCGGACACGATGAAGTGGGTGAGGACGATGCCCTCGCTGGGGTTCGGGCGCTCCGCCATGGGGACTCCTTCCCCACCGTCCCGGGTAGGGGCGTATGGTCGGCACGCACGGTAGCCGTCCGGAGGGAGCAGCGATGAGCGTCTACAAGGTCATCGAGATCATCGGCACCAGCACCACATCCTGGGAAGACGCCGCGTCCGCCGCGGTGGCGAAGGCCCGCGAGACCCTGCGCGACCTGCGGGTGGCCGAGGTCGTCAAGCAGGACCTCGACGTCGGCGACAACGGCTCCCTCACCTACCGGACCAAGCTGTCGGTGTCGTTCAAGTACGAGGACAGCTAGAGCTGTGACATGAATTGATTCATGTCGAAGTAGTCGCGCCAGGCCGCGATCTTCCCGCC